>JANOEF010000329.1:0-8959 GCA_031413075.1 Acidobacteriota bacterium
GCTACCAGCCCACGCTCGCGAACGAAATGGGCCTCCTCCAGGAGCGCATCACCTCCACGAAGAAGGGTTCGATCACCTCTTTCCAGGCCGTTTACGTCCCCGCCGACGACCTCACCGATCCCGCGCCCGCGAACACCTTCGCCCACCTGGACTCGACCATCGTGCTCGAGCGCTCCATCGCCGAACTCGGCATCTATCCCGCGGTCGATCCGCTCGCCTCCGTGTCGAAGGCCCTCCAGCCCGACATCGTCGGCGAGGAACACTACAAGGTCGCCCGCGAGGTGCAGCGCGTCCTCCAGCGCTACAAGGACCTCCAGGACATCATCGCCATCCTCGGCCTCGATGAGCTTTCCCCCGAGGACAAGCAGACTGTCTACCGCGCCCGCAAGATCCAGCGTCTCCTCTCGCAGCCGTTCGCGGTCGCCGAGGTGTTCACCGGCACGCCCGGCAAGTACGTCCCCGTCAAGGAGACCGTCCGCGGCTTCAAGATGATCCTCGACGGCGAGCTCGATCACGTCGGCGAGACCGACTTCTACATGAAGGGCGGCATCGACGAGGTGATCGCAGCGGCCGCGAAGAAATAATGGCTGAAAAACTGAAAGGCTGAAGGGCTGAACGTCCTCCGGCCGATTATCCCGAACCGCAAGATTCAGCCATTCAGCTCTTCAGTCCTTCAGCCCTTTTCCACCCATGCCACTCACCCTCGAAATCGTCACGCCCGAAGCGAAAGTATACTCGGATACGATAGACAGCGTCGTCATCCCGACGATCGAGGGCGAGATCGGCATTCTCCCCGGTCACATCCCGCTGCTCACGCAGATCGAGAACGGCGAACTCCGGGTCACCAAGGGCGCCGTCTCCTCGCTGCTCGCGGTCAGCGGCGGTTTCGCCCAGATCGACGGCGACCAGGTCCGCGTCCTCGCCGAGCACGCCATCACCGAGGAGAAGATTGACGAGAACGCCGTCGAAGCCGCGATGAAGCGCGCCGAACAGGAATTGAAGGAAGCCAAGAACATGGACCCGGCGCAATACGAGCAGCTGCAAAACCTCGTCCGCTACTCCGGCGTCCAACTCGCGGTCAAACGCCGTAGACGCTAGGATATTCCCGCCTCGGGCAACCCTTGTTGACCCGGGGCTTTTTAGTGATTCCCTGCTGATACTCGGTCTCAGGCGCAATGTCCCCCTCCCAAAAAAATCTCTCCGCCCTCTGCCAGCTCCCACCCGGGGCCACGGGCCGCGTGTGCGAACTGACGGGCGACGACAGCTTTTGCCAGCGGGTCAATAGCTTTGTTCAAGCCTTCTAAAATATGCGCTCGGGCTCGGGCTTTGCGGAGTTCATATTCGGTCCGGCGTTTGATGACTTCGCGCCGAAAGGCTACGAAATGCTCAAGAATCGTCTTCAGATTCATAATTTTCGGCTGTCCGTCAACAATCGCTAAATTAATGATTCCAAAGGATGTTTGCAGTTGGGTTAATTTGTAAAGCTTATTTAGTACGACTTGCGGAACGACATCGCGTTTGAGTTCGATGACGATTCGCATCCCTTCCCGATTTGACTCATCGCGAATCTCGGAGATACCTTCCAGCCGTTTTTCATGCACCAGCGAGGCGATGTTTTCGATCAATCTTGATTTATTGACTTGATACGGAATTTCGGTAATGACGATGGCGTCGCGTTCGGTGTTGGCGCGCCCGATGCGGTCAATCGCGGCCCGCGCCCGAAGCTGAATAATTCCGCGACCTTCGCGATAGGCCCGGTGAATTTCTTCGCGTCCGTAAATAAATCCGCCGGTCGGAAAATCAGGTCCCGGAATTAATTGAATCAATTCGGTAATCGTTATTTCCGGCCGCTTGACCAGTTCAATGGTACCGGTCAAAAGTTCGGTCAAATTATGTGGCGGGATCTTGGTCGCCATTCCAACCGCAATTCCTTCGGAACCGTTGGCTAACAAAGTCGGAATCCGGGTCGGCATCACTTTTGGCTCCGACAGAGATTCGTCGTAATTCGGCTGAAAATCAACCGTTTCTTTTTCAATATCGGCTAAAATCTCGCTAGTCAGCTTCTGCATCCTTACTTCGGTGTACCTCATTGCAGCCGCGTTGTCGCCGTCAACCGAGTTATGTACAAAAATACCATCAGCTAATAAAAAGTTGTGATGTTCATCAACCGTAATATCATAAACGTTTGCTTTTTCGCTGATAAATTCGACCGAATAAATATTACAAGTAGTTGATTTTAATAAATCCGCATAACAAATTTCTTTATTCTCAATATTTTTTGAAGATGATTCAAAACTCTTTTCAATGTGAATAGAATTCAATTTTAAGTCAAAAGATTGTTTTGCAACTACCATTGAAAGAGATGCCACATTCAAAACTGAGTTGGTTTTATTTTCAAGTATTTTTGCTTTTTCAAAATAGCCTGCAAAAAGACTATCCTCAAGGGTTAAATCTTGAGCTTGTTTATAATTTCCGTCACGCAACAAAAAACGATGGTCAGGAGTGCAACGAATTTTTGCGCCATTATCAAGCGTAACCTCAATCAATTGAGCATTTTTCTTGGTTATTCTCGAAAATCGTCCTTCGCCTATGACGATCGCACCATGTTTATCCACCGAATAAACGTAAAACTTTTCGTCTTTTGGTAATTGAGCTAATTCGGCAAAAGTTTTTTCTGTGCCATCAACCATTTTGATTTTGGTATCGCCCGTAAAGCAACCAAAATTTCCCTGCCCATCCACCAGTGTATAGCGCATGGCAAAATCCTGAGCCATCCGGACGATGGTGTCATAGACGGCGGTATCGCCGTGCGGGTGATATTTACCGATCACGTCGCCGACCACGCGGGCTGATTTTTTGTATGGTTTATTGTGGGTATTGCCAAGTTCGTGCATGGCCCATAAAACTCTGCGGTGAACGGGTTTAAAACCGTCACGAACGTCCGGCAAAGCGCGTCCGACAATGACGGACATCGCGTAATCGAGATACGATTTCCGCATCTCATCTTCGATATTGATTTGTTGTTTCTCTAAAATTGTATCCATTTTTTAACCTTTGGTTTTAAGCCGTAAATTGTTAGTTTTGAAAATTCTCGCGGAGTTTGGCAAAAGGTGTGTCACTAAAATTTTCTGGAAATTATCTTCCTTTAATAATATCTTAATTTTACAGGCTCTTTGCCATTTTGGCAAATTGCCAAACCCTTGTAAATATTGCTTCCTAAGACATTTTTAGTCTTTTCCCGATGGATGTTTTCATCAACCGCCAACCCCGAATTTCTTAAACAGAGGACTACCGAAAATGACCATTGCCACCGAACAAGATGCCCGCCGAATCCGCCGTATTAATTTACCGCTCCCGATTCGGGTTGAACATAATGTCAGTAAAGCCACCGCGATGAACGAGATTACCCGTTTAATTGATGTCTCGGCTTTTGGGGCAGGTTTTAATCTGCAACATCCAATCAAACGCGGGCGGTTGGTGTATCTGACGATTCCGCTTTCGAGACAATTGCGAAATTATGATTATCTCGAACCGCAATACAAAGTGTGGGGAATTGTCCGGCATTGCGTTCCGGTGCGCGAAAAGGCGATCGAAAAATATGCCATCGGAACGGCTTTTATCGGTAAATATCCGCCTAAAAGTTATGCGGATAATCCGGCCAAAATCTACGAGATTTCACACCGCGAAGAATCGAGTTTTTGGCATATTGTCGAAGCTCCGAACAATCCGGACGACAGCCATCTGCCCAAAGAAGATCGCCGCCACACCCGCTATCCGATTCCGGTCACGATCACCCTTGAACTATTAAACGATATTGGCAATACGATAGCTCAAGAAAATACGGTGACGGAAAACATCAGTCTCGGCGGAGCTTCGGTTTTTACCAATTTAGAGGCTCGGATCGGCTCCTTTTTGCGGCTTACCAGCGAGCAATATAGTGTTTCGATCACCTCGATTGTCCGGGGCCGAAGAACCGGCAGAGACAGTATTCCGCGTCTGCATCTGGAGTTTTTTGACCGCTATTTTCCGCTAGGCGGAATTGAATAAATTCGGCTTACCGATCACTAGATAACGGTAGCTGAGGTAACCAATATGCTAAATCCATCCATCAATTCGAATACTCGCAGGTCGGACAGAATTTCATTGCCGCTGCCAATTTTAGTCGAAAGCAAAAATAGTAGTGAAAATTCGTGGAGCGAAAGCACCCGGCTCAAAACAGTCACCACTTTCGGAGCAGGGTTTGAGGTTCAAAACAAAGTTTCGGTGGGGCAGGTGCTTCACTTAACTACCGCCTTTCCCACTAAGTTGCGTTGTTACGATTATTTCGAATCACAATACAACGTTTGGGCTTTGGTCCGGCATTGTAATCTGCGGATGGAACAAAATTTGGCCAAACCATATAGTGTTGGCGTCGCTTTTCTGGGGAAGAGTCCGCCTTCGGGTTATTTTCAAAATCCCACGCAGCTTTATAGCATCAACCAATTTTGCAAAAATGGACTATGTGTAGCCGGGGAGGCCCAACTAAATTCACCGCTAACTTATCCACAAAAATTCAGTCCGCAAAAACATCCGCGTTACGATATTCCCTTTGAAGTATTTATCGAAACTTTGGACGAGAAAAGAAACCCTCTCGATCGCGAATATACAGTGACGGATAATGTCAGTTTAGGTGGAGCCTCGGTGAAAACCCTCTTAACCACCAGAGTCGGAGGTTATGTTCGAGTTAGTTGTCTGGGCAAAAATGTCTCGCTTCTGGCTGCTGTTCGCAATTATCGGATGGGTGCGGACGGTGTCCCGCGTCTGCATCTGGAATTCATTGACCGCCAATTTCCCTTGGAAGGGATTGGTTAGGTAGCAGTCATAACTGGTAGGCGGCGCAGTCAGCAGCTAAGAAAAATAAGGCCAAAAACAGTTAAATGCCTGGTTCTCAAAATCCAATCTAAAATCTGTAAAGGAGGCAATCCAATTGTTGTTAGAACATATCGGAAGGAAAGAAACTTTCACGATTTCTCGCCGCAGAGTCGAGCGGGCTCCGTTATCCATCACGGTCAGAGTTGACCGACAAGAAAGTAAAAATGCCCTGTCGAGCGAAATAACCCGGTTTCACACACTTTCATCGTTTGGCGCGGATTTTATTCTGAGCCAAAGAGTTGAGGTTGGGCAGCTACTTTTATTGACCGCAACTTTTCCCTCCAATGTCGAGGGCTTTGATTATCAAATTTGGACATTGGTCAGGCACTGTCAAGCGGTTAAATCTTCGAGCCGGACTAAAGAACATTTTTTGGTCGGCGTGGCGTTCGTGGGTAAATATCCACCGATCAATCATCGTCAAAATCCCGACAAACGATATATCCTGTCTAATTTTAACCAAGCCGGGTTTTGTGAAATTTCCGAAATGAGTTCAGCTGTCACCGCCTCATTTTCCGAAGCGAATTATGAAATCAGCCCGCGTGATAATCGGTATCCGATTCCGTTTGAGATATTTGTCGAAGTTTTAGACGAAAAACAAAATCCGGTCGAGTATGAATATACTGTCACCGAAAATATCAATCAAAAGGGGTCAGTCGTTAAAACCTTTTTAGACGCCGAAATTGGTGACTATGTCAAAATCAGTTTAATTGAAGGTAATTTCTCAATTTTAGCAATAGTCCGCAATCGCCGAATCGGTGACGACGGGATCCCGCGGCTGCATCTGGAATTTCTCGACCAAAAGTTTCCGCTTGAAGGAATTGAGTGAAATCTCATGAGGAGAACCTAACAATGACTTTTCAATCTACTGCTGAAGAAAGAGCCGATTTAACCAAGCAAGTTACTCAATCCCGTCGAAGGGTTGAACGGATTCCTTTGACCATTCCGGTGAAAATTGATGGCCGGGAAAATACTGACCTCGCGTGGAGCGAAATTACGCGGTTTAACTCGATCTCGGCTTTTGGGGCAGGTTTTACCTTGAATCGTCAAGTTTTCGCCGGACAACTTCTTTTACTAACCACCTCATTTCCCACAAAACTTCGTCGCTTTGACTTTAGTGATCCGCAATATCGGGTTTGGACATTGGTCAGGCATTGCGCGCCAATTGAAAACTCGACCGGAAGCTATCAGGTCGGAGTGGCTTTTTTAGGCAAAAACCCGCCCATCAGTCATCTCAAAAATCCGTCTAAACGATATTTGTTATCCAGTTTTAACCAACTCGGTTTTTGCGAAATCACCGATCTGGATGAGGAAAATAGTGATTATCTGCCGGACAGCAGAACATTCGTTGAGCGGCGCGAGGAACGATATTCAATTCCATTTGAGGTTTTTATCGAAGTTTTAGACCAAAACCAAAACCCGGTTGACCACGATTTAACTTTTACGGAAAATGTCAGTCGGAGTGGTTTGGCGCTCAGAACAATTTTGGATACTCCGGTGGGCAATTATGTCCGTATCAATCCCGTCGGCTATGATTTGTCAATTCTGGCGATTGTTCGCAATCGCCAGTTTGGTAAAGATTGCATCCCGCGTCTGCATCTGGAATTTCTCGACCAAAAGTTTCCGCTTGAAGGAATTGAGTGAAATTCGTTACTCTTTAGTCCGACAAAGGATTAAATGAGTAAAACCGATTCAAAAATAAAATATCCATCACCGTTAGTAATTGGCATAATCCGTTATTCGCTGCTTTTTTTGAGCAGAATTTTGTGGCGAATTAAATATTACGGCACTGAAAACATTCCGCAAACCGAGGAAAAGGGGTTGTTGGTGGTGCCGAATCATCAAAGCTATTTTGACCCGTTTTGGGTTTGTTTACCGATCAAGCGCAAATATCGTTTTATGACCTGGGACAAGGCTTTTGAATGGTTTTTGGTGGGCCGCACGATTCGATATTTAGGAGCCTTTCCGGTTAGCTTAAAACGCGGCGGGACTCGCCGGGCAATGGTTGAAGCGTTAAAGTCTTTGCGGGACGGGGCTACTTTGATGATTTTTCCCGAAGGCTCACGCGGCTTTTCGGATGGTAAGTTGCTACCTTTCAAAACGGGCGCGGTGCGGCTGGCGATGGAAGCCGGAGTGCCGATTTTGCCGGTTACTGTTTGCGGAGCGAACCGGGTTTGGCCGCAGGACATCAAGTTCCCGCGATTAAAAAAGGTTGAAATTTTCTTTCATCCGGTTTTTGAAATACCGGCTATCAATGAAGGCGCGGATGAACACGAATATGCCGAAATGATAACCGAGCAAATTAAGAAAATTATTGAAAGCAAATTGAAGGTAAAATAAATGCTGGTTGAGAAGCGCAAGGGGGCCGCCAGTCTCTTGGCTAAACTGAAGGCTACTCTTTGGGTTCAGTAAAAGGACATCTTTGAGTCAAAAGACCTTGACTTAAAATCAGACTGATCCAGATTACGATCGAGATAAAGGAGGCTGTCCAACCGACTAACGCCACTGTCTCGTTAAACAAGACGCCAAACAAAATCACGAAAAGTCCGATTAACGAAAACCTCAGCAGACTTCGTTTCTTTCTTTCGACACTTTCGAGCCAATTGATGCGTGTCACTTCGGCCACCATATAATCGTCATCATGGTTGAGCCTTGAAAAATACCGACTTTCTCCATCGGCCCAACGTCTGAGAGCATTATTTTCGGCAAAATGGACGGCGGAAGTAAAATGATGGATAACATGAGCAATTTTGCCTTCGCGGAGGGCAATTTCGGCCAGCCCGCGCACCGAACGAAAGTTTTCGGCAGTTATCGAAAGCGTTTTGCCAAAAGTTTTGTAGGCACGTTTCCAATTTCCGTATTGAAAATAAGTTTCGCCGATCCGGGCTAACAGATTGCTGTCAGTTCCGGCCCTTAATTCAGCCAATCGCAAAGCGGCATTCGCCCGCCGGGCCAATTTGGGACTGCGTTCCAGTCCGGCGTAAGAGTGGAGGCATCGGGCAAATTCAAACATCAGCCACGGATGGTGCGGGTTGAGCCAGAGTGCTCGCCGAAAAGTTTCGAGAGCCTGCAAAAGATTTCCTGACACCCGCAGTTCGTTGGCCAACTCGCGTAAATCTTCGGCTTTTTCGATTTCCGCCGGGGCGCTTTCAATCGCGAAACGATGGCTTCTGAGCTTTCGGTCAGCAGTCTGAAATTCGTTGGCCGAATTTTCCAAGACCTCTGTTGAAGGGATGCGGGCAAATTCTGCTTTCATCAAAACATCTTTTTGGTCGTTCAGATAATCGCGCAATTCTAATGACCGATTATCTAACACATCTTCGGACACCAGATGAAAAAGATTGCCGACCATTCGCCGATAATCTTCGCCGCCCGAAGCAAAAACCAACCGTAAGCCGCGGCCCTGGACTGACGTTCGGTAGCGGTAAAAGACGTTTCCGCCGCGTTTCAGGGCACGCATTGCTTGAGTTTCGATTTGCTCAATATGCGAAATTTTGATGCGTCGCGGTTGGCCGCTGAAACCGGCCCAGAGACAGGGAACGAAACCAGTCCGAAAGACACTTTTGCCGTCAAAAACAATGCGGTCGGTCCAGGCTAAAATTGGAATTGTAGTCCAGCTGGTTAAAAATAAAATCAGCGCGGCGAGATCTTTTTCCACATAGATCAAAAATGCTGTTACGAAGCTTGCCAAAAAGAACGCCACAAAATAGCTGTTCGGTGAAACCCGAATATTAACTAATTTGGCCGAAACCTTTTTGGGCAGAGAAGTTTCGGCCATCGAAACCTCCGATAGTTTTACCCGCACGGTCTGTCCCACAATTTTTACCCCTGAATTTTCTATGTGGTATATAAATAACTAATCCATCTTTTTTTTTCAAATTATTTTCCCCAAAACACCAAAAAAGAGGCAAATAAATAAAATTTGCCTCTGAAGTTCTGTTTTAGAGCGAAATTGTTGGTTTCGAGTAGTTAATTCAACCCTGGAATCTGCGGAATTTCCTCTTTGATTTCAGCCGCTTTCGCCGGATCTAAGTTCTTAAGTTTGTCTTTG
>JANOEF010000330.1:0-16631 GCA_031413075.1 Acidobacteriota bacterium
GCTCGGGATCTCGCATCTCCCCGACGGCCGTTTCCGCCTTCTTCGCGAGCACGAGGGAATCCACATCCGCCAACTCCGCCAGTCGCCCCTGCGCTATCAACGCCTCGTCGACTGCACCGAGCGTTCCGGCGAACGTCGTCCAGACGGGTGTGCCGAGCGCCACGGCCTCACGATTCATCGTCCCTCCCGCTGAAACGACGAGATCTGCGAACGCGATCAGGCTCTGCGCATCGATCGCGTGCTCGGGCACGACAAGTGATGGCAGCGCTGCCTCGCGGAGGGCATCACGTTGGGCCGCTACGCGCGGGAGCACGACGGCTTGCGTGCTTGGATCGTTGCCGAGTCGCTCGAGCACGTCGGCGAAGAGCGGGTTGCCGTGCCGGTGATAGAGCGAGACCTCCGGTGGCGTGCGCACGACGACGAGAACCCGGGCCATGTCGAGGCCGAGCTCGTGCAGCACGCCCGCGTCGGGTGAGAACCCGGAGAGGCGCTTTTCTCATTAAGCCCGATTGAGCAAGGCAGTAGTTTGCAGCGCGCTTTGAATAAACTGGCGCAAACTTTGCGTCAAAATTTTGAAGAGCTGGGGAAAAAAGCGACTCATTACGATCTGGCGTGGCACACCTTTTCACCATATTTGACGACTAAAACCCTAAATTTCCGACTCTTTTTGAGTTCGCAATCATTTGACTGCAAATATCTTTTCGTGATCTTTGACGCTTTTGACAAAAAAATCGCCTATACGCCGAATGTGGCAAATATGTGGTTTGAAGTGGAACGCGGCGAGGATCTACAACGCCGGTCCGAAGACGTGCTGACCGAACATTTCAAAATTCTGGAACGCCGTGACGGTAAAGGCTCGCAGAATCCGTCCGCGCTTTCTTTCCCGTCAAAAGCCTTTGTGACCACTTTGGATTTGAATTTAAATCTGCCGCAAAAGTTTGAAAAACAAGAAGCCAGCCTTTTTGCCATGCTCGGCAGCGAACAAAAACTCGATGGCGGGCAAGAACTAACTCGGGTTGGGCGCTGTCTGGACTGGCTTTATCCGGACGATTTAGAACGGGCGGTGGGACGTCAAAAAGGTTTGTCTGATTTAACCGATGGGCTCGAAGCAAAAGATCAGCGTCCAGTTGTAATTATTGGAAACAGACAAGTTGGGAAGACGAATCTGATTAACGAATATGTTTTTCAGAAAGCCCGTCGCCGTCATCAATCTCGCGGAAGTGAGCGTTTAACCTGGCTCATCTCGCCGCAACGTTTGATTTCGGGAATGTCGTTTGTCGGACAATGGGAAAATCGCTTGACGGCCATTTTGTCCGAAGCCAAATTGCGTGAACATCTACTTTATTTCGATGATTTGCTTGGGCTTTTCTTCGCCGGCGTGTCAGCCAGTTCGGACTTGAACGTCGCCCAGGTTTTGAAGCCGTATTTAGAACGCCGTGAAGTCCGCGTGATAGGTGAGATGACGCCTCAAACCTGGCGGGTAGTTCAAGAAAAAGATCGGAGCTTTGCCGAAATGTTTCACCTTGTCCGTCTCAACGACACCAATGATGATGAAACGCTCAGGATTTTGCTTTCGGTTCGGCGTGAACTGGAATACAAATTTAAGTGCCAATTCGATTTAGACTCTTTGCCGACCGCCCTTGATCTGCAACGCCGTTATAACCGCGAAGCGTCATTTCCCGGCAAAGCGGCGAGTTTTCTGCAACAAATCGGAAATAAATTTCAAGACTCTAAAATCAGCCGCGACAATGTTTTGCAGGAGTTTGAAGCGAAAAGCGGAATGAAAGTGGCTTTTCTGGATGATCGGAGCATATTGGAGCGAAGCGAGATTCTGCGAAAAATTTCCGAAGGCGTCATCGGACAAAAGCAAGCAGTCGCCGCCGCCGCCGATGTGATTTCTATCGCCAAATCGCGTTTGAATGACACGAGCCGTCCGATTGCCTCATTCTTATTTTTGGGTGCGACTGGAGTCGGCAAAACCGAAGCCGCCAAGCAAATCGCTGCATATCTTTACGGGAGCGATGATAAACTGCTGCGCTTTGATATGAACGAATTTGTCTCGCCGTTTGATGTCGCGAGATTGGTCGGAACTTTTGATCAACCCGAAGGTTTATTGACCGGAGCAATTCGCCGCGCACCTTTTTCAGTTGTCCTGTTGGACGAAATCGAAAAAGCCAACCCTGATGTTTTCAATCTCCTTTTACAAGTTTTAGGCGATGGCAGACTGACGGATGCCATGGGACGCACCGCCGATTTTTCTAACGCCATCATCATCTTAACCTCAAATCTGGGAGCGCGCGAAGCCAATGTCAAACTCGGTTTCCGCGAAACAAATGATTCAAATGCCAGCGTTTACCGACAGGCGGCCGAGAAATTTTTCCGCCCCGAATTTTTTAACCGGCTCGATCGAATCATTCCGTTTGAAAATTTGAGCCGCGAAGACGTTGAACGAATCGCCCGGATCCAACTTCAAAAAGTTTTTGCTCGTGACGGTTTTTCGCGCCAGAATTGCCGGCTCGAACTGGAACCTTCGGCGGTCCAAAAAATCGTGGACGAAGGCTATCATCCCGAACTCGGAGCGAGAGCGTTGAAACGAGCCATTGAGCGAAATTTAATCCAACCCGTGGCAATCCGGCTGGCGGCCCTCAAAAACACTTCGCCGACCATTATTAAGATTTCACGGATTGAGAATCAATTTGTGACCCAGGTTGAAGAAATTAAGCCATTAACCACCGATCAAAGTGTTTGGCAGAGACACGATTTTTCTGACCTTCAAGCCGAACTTGATAAAGTTGAAGACGCACTTGACCGCATCGAAGACGGCATCAATCATCTCAAACCAAAAGGAGAAATTCTCCCGAATGACGAAAACCAGGCTCAATATTTTCTCGTTTTCGAATACATTAAACGCATTGAGCGAATGATCGAGCGGGCAGATAATTGGCGGGAAAATTCAAAACCCAAAATCCACAATTCAAAATTCCCAAAACGTCAGCTTATTTCGTTAAAAGATGCAGGATTGGATTTTAACGATTTTTTGGGTAACTCAAATTTGTCTGCCCGGCTGAAAGAATTAGCCGCCGAGAATCAGATTTTTGGCGAAACGGCGGCAGATTACGTACAGGACATTTGGCGGGAAACTTCGCTTTTACAGACGGTCGTGAACAGTTTGCAAAATTCGCGTCGCGCCAGATGCGTGATGGCTTTGCGCTCAGCCGATATTTACTTTGGCAAAGAAACGATTCCTTCGATGCTCGAAAATTACAAACAGTTTTTCGGTCAGGAACTGGGTTTGAAAGTCTCGGAATTTGCGCCAAAAAACTCGAGCGATGATTGTTTTGAGATGTTTTTACTGCTCGAAGGCTCATTTGCCTTTGAGCTGGCGAGCGCCGAAAGCGGAAATCACGTTTTTGTCTCTAAACGCGGAGATTTTACCCCGATCGAAATTTCCGTAACCGCTTCGGAAAACCCGGAAAGGGTTAAGCACCGGGACTTTACGGTGGTGCGGATTTACAATGAACGAAATCTGGCACTTGATTTTCGCTCCGCTTTGATCACTCGCGAAAATTTGACGCCTCGGGAATTGCGAACCTTTGTTTTGAGTGGATTAAAACTGCCGGAGGAATTAATTTAGAAAATGGCAACTTTTCGCTTTCCAATTTTAGTCTGGCAGAACGCCAATGATTCATTCACCGCGCAAGCCGTGACGGGCGGCGAAGAGTATTTTCCGCCGGCTGCGTTTGCCGAGCGAAAAGATCTCGCCATTTCTGAAGTCAAAGAATATTTGCAATGGAAATTTGAAAATGAATGGTGGCGCGAACCGGACGAGTTTGAAGAGTTGACGATGACGGAACTGCGAGTGGAAATCCGCCCGGAATACGAAGCTAAACAAAACGAAGACGACGAAAAAAAGAAATCTAAAAACCCTCGCCCCGGTGCCAAAAAAAGAACTTTTGCCAGCGAAGAAACTATCCCGGTGCGAGTAGCCTGTGTTCATTGGAAGACCGAAAGCGGTAATTATTTAGCGTCGTTGCCAATGCTCGACATCGAATTCTACTTTGACCGCGAAAGCGAATTAAAGAATCTGGTCAGCTTAAAAGTACAGGAAACTTTACGAGGTTCAACCCCGCTGGCTTTGACTAAATATCTCCCGCCGAAAAAGATTTGGCTCGAAGAATTAACCTTTCAATCTCGCCGCAAATCAAAGCAAACCGAATCCGTCAAAGAAACTCCGAACCTCGCGGCTGTCGCCGAAGCAATTGGAGCCAAAGATTTTACCCGCAAAAGCTCTAAGGCATATGAACGTGAAAATGAGGTCTCAGATCTCATTAAACGCCTCACCAAAGAAAAAGCCAGTGTTATTATTTTGGGCGAAAACGGAATCGGAAAAACAACTGTCCTGACCGAAGCCGTCAAACAGATTGAAAAAGATCTGTTAAAAAACCCTGACACGGATCAAGATTTTGATCCCGAATATGATGAGAAAAATCCCATCCATCGTTTTTGGCAGACCAACGGCGGGCGGCTTATTTCGGGAATGAAATATCTCGGTCAATGGGAAGAACGGCTCGAAAAAATCATCAACGAGCTGTCTGACATCAATGGCGTTTTGTGCGTGGAAAGTTTGCTCGATCTGATCCGCTACGGCGGACGCGAAGCCAACGAAAGCCTGGCCGCATTTCTGGTTCCTTATTTGCAACGAGGCGAGATTCGGATCGTGGCCGAAGCCGCGCCGGGCGAATTAGATGCTTGCCGCCGGCTTTTACCAAATTTTGCCAATCTCTTTCAGGTGGTTCGATTGCCGGAATTGACGGCGGAAAAAGCCCTGACCATTTTGACTCGAATCGCCGACATCAATGCCCAAAACCTGAAAATCGAATATTCGGCCAACGCTCTCAATTTAGTTTATCGGCTCTTCGCACGGTTTATGCCCTATCAAAAATTCCCGTCTAAAACCACCCAATTTTTGACTCAAATTTTTGAAAAAGCGGCGAAAGCGAAACGAAAGGAAATCAAAACCCAAGACATCATTGAAAATTTTATCAAGCTGACCGGATTACCCGAACTTTTTTTGCGGGACGAGATCACGCTTGATTTTGCTGATGTAGTCGCCCAATTTGAACGCGAGGTTATCGGACAACTCAAAGCCTGTCAGCAAGTTGCCAATATTGTTACGACTTTTAAAGCCGGACTCAACGACCCCCGACGGCCGCTCGGAGTCTTCCTTTTCGCGGGTCCGACCGGAGTTGGCAAAACCGAATTGGCCAAAACTCTGGCGCGTTTCTTTTTTGGCGCCGACAGTAAAGCCGAAGAAAAAATCGTCCGTCTTGATATGAGCGAATATAATCTTTCGGGTTCGGCCTCGCGACTTCTGACCCGACCTGACGGCTCGCCTTCGGATTTGATTCAAAAAGTGCGGGAAAAGCCTTTTTCGGTTGTCCTTTTTGACGAAGTAGAAAAAGCAGATACCCAGGTTTTTGATGTTTTACTCGGGCTTTTTGACGAAGGACGACTGACAGACAGGTTTGGGCGCGTCACAAATTTTACTTCGACCGTGGTCATTATGACCTCAAATCTCGGTTCTCAACGCTTTGCCAAAGGCGACATCGGCTTTAGTGAAAACGACAATATTTCGTCCGAAAAGGAAATCAAATTGTTCTTTCGACCCGAATTTTTCAATCGTTTGGACGGGGTGGTCGAGTTCAAACCGCTCGGCAAAGCTTCTCTTTTTGAAATCACCGAAAAGGAACTTTCATCCATCGCCAGGCGCGAAGGACTCTCGGAAAAAGGTATTAAATTCATTTGGACCGCAGAAGTTACGCAGTTTTTAGCAGAAAAAGGTTATGATCCGCGATATGGCGCCAGACCTTTGCAGCGGACGATTGAAACACTTCTCACATCTGAGCTGGCCGAATTTTTGTTGGAACATCCGAAGCTGAAAGATGTGGAAATCAAGATAGAATTAGGCGATGACGGAGAGTTATCCATTTTCTGCTGATTCTGAGCCATTGAAAATTTTCAAATTTTATTTTGATAATTCAAAAAATATGGGTTATGCTTTGTGGAACGTTCAGTTCAATACTTTATTACTTTTAGGTTGATAAAACCAGAAAATATTTTTTAACGCAAAGTCCGCAAAGGAAAAAAGTAAAAAGGCAAAATTAAAGCCTAATTCATAATTTCAACTGACCTCAAAATCTTTGCCACTTTGCGTTAAATTGTTTTCCTTTTTTATCAGCCGAAAAGGAATAAAAGAATAGTTAGGAGGAGTTTTTATGCCATTGACAGGACCACAAGCCCTTGCCATTATACGGAATTTTTTCGCTTTTCGCTGTGCCGCAGGACCCAGTGATTTAACTGGAGCCGGCTATACCCTACTTGACATAAAAGATGCTATGGAAATGTTTACATATGCTTCAAACCCACCTGCCAATTGGGATGATCATTTGTACAATTCCTGTTTGTTTATCATGGCACTTAAACAGCCGGGACAACATATTCTCTTTTTGGCAAAGGCTAACAAGGGAACGGGCGGGAATTACGACACCACCAACAGCAGAGCGGGTGCCAGCCGAGGGGATGGTCGCACCCTCCCCAAAGTACCGAACGTTTCAGGTGCTTCTATTCTTTATACAGTCGGACTGGACACAATTAATTCGGCCGAAGAATTGTTTCAGTGGGTTCGGAGTTGTCTGGCAAAGCAAGTGCCGATTCCGAACGTAGTAGCTGCGTCCTCCTCGTCGAGTGCCGCCGCGGCTAGTTCAAATTCAGACCCAGATGGCTTATGTTGAAATCAAGTCTTTGAAAATAGTTAAACCAATGATTTGTCCGCAAATAAACGCGAATGAACGCGAATAAAATCAATTTTTGGTAATAAACGCGAATGAGTTTGAATCAATGCATAAAAAATATTCGGGCAGATTCGCGGGCAAATTTCTTATTGAACATAATCTCTGTTGAAATTCATCCTATAAAAATCACTACTTAAGCTGACCATCAAGGTCGAGCCGACTGGCTTGTTTTCCCTTTAGATTTTCCCGTATTCGGTTGAATTTGCATCGGATACGGGTTTTGATTGGGCTGAATTGGTTGATTTCCTTGCCCGACGTTTTTCATCACTTTAACCGCATTTGAAAAATTGAATCTATTGATAAACAATCCTTCACCATGCGGAAAGTCCCGCAATTTTATCATCAATAATTTCTTGTTGGCCAAAATCGGAATCATTGCCAACTTTTGTCCATCCTGAGTCGGTTGAACTTGTAATGTGGCTGGAGAGTTTGGATACCAAGTTTGTCCGCCGTCAATCGAAACTTGCGAAATGTAATCAAGACTCGCTCCTTTCATCTCACACATTGAGTTCATCTGATTGGTGCAAGTGATGGATGAAATTTGGGGCAATCTGACAAAGGTTTGTTTGATTGAATACCAATCCGAATCTCCACGTTCTTTGTCTCTGATTCTAAATTGCAATCTGCGTCCGCCTAACATTTTTTGCAATTTTTCGGAAAGTTGAAAACTGACTTTCAAGTTCTTCCAATCCAAGACTTCAAATAGGGCTTTCGGCAGAGGAATATCTGTTCCGCTTCCGTGATTGTTGTAGCTTGGATTAAAACCCAGATTGGCTGAACTCTTTTCCAGCCGAGTTTCGATGAAAAGATTCTCGACTTTGAAATCATAATCGGTCAACACATTTTGAATATTGAGCGAGATTTCACTTATTTCAACCCCAATAGTTGATAAGGGATAATTGATAGTTGAAAATTGGGAATTATTGGATAAAGAAGTTTTAGTTTTATTACGAGTAGTTAGCTGGCGTTTTCCAGATTCATGATTAATTGAACCATTATCCATTATCAATTTTCCATTATCAATTGCTATCCCCTCAATTTCCCGATTTTCATTGGCCGCGAAGGTTGGTCGGGCGAGTATCACGGCAAAGTTTTGTTTGATGGGAAAGATTCGATTATCCTCCAACTCCAATTCGATTGAAACTGTGTTTTCGGTTAATTTGGCATTGGCATCGGTAAAAACAAGCACTCTTTCATTCGGACTGCTTGCCTGTAAATTCGGAACGTAATTATTTGGAAGCTGCAAAGTTGCAGAGTTTGGAGTGAGAGAGTTTGGTTGATTGGGATAACTTGGCTGATTTCCGTAATTCGGTTGACTTGGATTCTGATAACTCGGCTGATTGCCATAGGTTTGAGTCTGATTTCCAGATCCCCGCGTCCCTGCGTCTCCGTGTCCCCCAATCACTACCGCCCGTTTGCCGTTGATTTTGACCGCTTGAATCTGTTCCAATCTCTCGCCTGAAATGATGCCTTCGCGATCTCCTTTGCCGATTCTTAGATTCGTCACATGCGGCGGTAACGGATGCAGTTTCAAAGGCAATTTGACGGCTTCTCCGCCGTAAGTTCTCAGTTCAATTTCTCCGGCTCCGGCTTGAAAATTAGTGGCATCTACTGCAAACGAAACCTCTTTTCCATCCGGCGAATATTGCAAAGCGTGATCTTTGTCATCCGTGTCAAAGACAAACTGTCCGCCAAACGAGGGTTTGTAAATCACGGCTTGCAGACATTGACAGTTTCCGAGCGTGTTTTTGATGGTAATTGTCCGTTTTCCGCCGACCGTAAATTCTTTTTTTGATTCAGGGGTGATTTCCCAGCTTCCGCCAATCGCAATCGGCAGGAAAAACGGCGGACTTTTGATCTCATTAAATCCGCGAGTTCCTTTGATGACAGTCTCCAAATTCATCTGGATTTTGGGGAACTCCTGTAAATCCTGTGGCGTAATATTCAATTCCCAACCGCCTAATCCAATATTCTTTTTTAAGGTAAATTCCTTTCTAAAGCCATTAGTCGAACTCATCGTCAAAGTGTAATCTTTGGTAAAATTATCCGATAATTGGTCTTCGGTTAAATCGGTACTTTTTAAGATATTTGCTCCCGCATGTAAGCACGGCTCCATCAGCACCGGCGGACGAAGCGAGATAATTTCCGCATCGGGTTCAGCCTGCCATTTATGCAAAACTATCGGGTAGGCCGTCACAAACGAGGAGTCATCCGGTTGATTCTCGGCAAAAAGCGAGATTTTCGGCATCGGTTGAGTTGGTTTTGGGGCGTAAGGGGTTGAGGGATTAGGGGCATAAGTAGATGGTGAATAACTATTTCCATACCCCCCAACACCGGTATTCCCATAATTTCCATACCCCCCTGAACCTGGATTATCGGATGAAGAAGTCACCGTTGGGACTATTTTCATCGGAGTCTTTTTGAAAACTTTAACAATAAAATCTACCGCAAATGCCGCCACACTTATCCAATACGCGAGCTGCGGATATTTCTGTTGCAGTTGGGCCACGGCTAAGATTCCACCTTGTTGCAACAGCCGGGAAACTGAGAGGTCAAAATCTTCCAAACGAACACTTTTCGCCACACATTGCAGACGACTGACCAGCTCAGGACTCAAACCCGGTTGGTTGGTCGTCCCAAATGAATAACTGCTCCCCCCGGAATATCCAACCCCGCCCTGCCAACAAGTATTCGGCAATTGAATATTGAAACTGCGGGCTAATCTTTCGACTGATTGAGAAACCAACAAATTGTAATTGTAAGTCGAATTATAGCCATAATTGCCATAACTGCTGTTGCGATTGTAAGAGTTGTAGGAATTGTAATTATGATAGCCGCCAGAGGTTGCGCCGCCAGAGCCGCCATATCCATTATTCTGATAACTGTTGCCGCTCAAAACTCCTTGCAGTTCATGCAAAAACATTCCGATCTGCGCGTAAGCTCCGGCTAACTCAATCGTTTTCTCACCTAACTTTCTAACCTCGTTGTAGTTTTTGCTAATCAGGTTTTCAATCTTCGCGCGATAATTCGGACGCGGATAAAGAAAAAAAACAGGTTGCGAGTCATACGGAACGGTAAAGACGTGCTCCCGATACCAGCCTTTTTTGCGAAAGTTTATCTCTTGCGAAACCGAGTCTGTGACAGCATTAGTTTCAGCATTTTTTACCTGCTTATCGTCGCTCCTTTTCTGACCACTGCCCGCCGACAACTGCCCACTACTAATCTTCCGATTCGGATTAACAAAAGCGACCAGCAAAGTCCAATCATACAGCGATTGGTCAAGTTTGATGCCGTTGACGGCTTCGTCTAAGAGTTTAACTTTCAGCACATCGCCTTGGTTGACTCGCGGAACTTGGCTCAGCGAAAGCGGTGCCAACCCTTCTCGATGAACAGTTATCTCAAAACGGGCAATTTCTTGGCGAAATGCCGATGACTTTTGCAGATAATTGGCGCTCGGTTGCTGATAATATGGTTGCTGATTAAATTGTTGAGCAAAGACGGGCAAGACCGTAAAGATTGTGAGAACGGTCAGAAAAATTAAAAGTAAAACCCGATTGAGAACTCTTGCTTGACTAAAAAACAATCCGATGGGTTGAAAAAGACTGCTATTCCACATTTTCGTTATCATTTTCTTACTCCTTTTTTTGCCAAGTCCGACGAGCTGACAGTGATCTTTTAACATCGTCTAAAAGACACACTTAGATAGACTTAGCCAACAACTAAACAGGCAACTCAAGTGGTCAAAAAAACTTTAAAATTTTGTTAATTTCAGCCAAAAAATTCTTGACCTAAACATCAAAATTGTTCATAGTTGCATCATATTTTTATCAGCCAAAAATTTGATAACAAAAGTTTGAAAAACAAAATCCTCCTATATATACTAACGCGCGAAAACGTCTAGTTGACCTGCACGGGTAGATTTCTTTTTCAAAAAATTTTCACAATCGGACGAAATTGCAGACATTAGCCGGACTAATCCTCGTTAATCTTGTTGATGAGACTCGTTTTTCCCAAATCAGCAGTAATGTAAAATGCAAAATTAAGAAACACTAAAAGCCAAATGTCATCACTTATTTACCAGGTTTTCTTAATTTTCAAAATGCCCGGAACTTTTGCTGACCTGCTTGGCTTGATGAACCGATAAAAACTGAGTAAACCTTACCAGGCTCGAATATGAAGAAAGAAAATAGCCCTGTCGCTTCCCAGCAGGAAGAGTATTTTCTCAATACCTTTCCTCTTATCAACCAAATTATTTTGAGTAAATCAGGCGTCGTGCCTTCAAGATTTATTAATGATCTGATTCAGCAAGTCAGATACAAATTATGGAGGTGGAAACAGAATCAAACTGAGAATCAGGATTTATTGTTTGAAGAATGGCAAAAACTTGCCAACGTTGCCGCTCATCACGAAATCACCGACTATACCCGGCGGAGAGAAAATCAAGCTGTGCTCTTTTCAGAATTGGCAGAAATGGAAGCGGATTTTGAAAACCAACCCTTTCAACCGCCATCCCTCGAAGGTGACAGCCGATATGAATCAATCAGTTTGCTGCTCAGTCTCTGGCAGATATGCCAACAACTCTCAATCCGACAAAAATATGCTTTTTTACTGTTTCATAAAAATAGATTTCTCGAACTTTTACTTGAATTCGGCTGTTGCAGTCCGCCAGAAATCGCTCAATCTTTAGCTTTAAGCGAGGCTGAATTTCTGTTATTATTAGAACAAATTCCGCTTAAAGATGACGACATTCAGCGTTTATTGACTAATAAAACAGGGGAACAAGTGACGGTGGAGCAGATTTGGGGAGCACGGAGTAAAGCCAAAACCAGGCTGCTCAAAAGTGTCAAAGGCTAAATTTTAAGTGACCAAACATTTATCGCAGGACACCATCAACCAATTAACAAATCAGGAGTTAAGCACCAAGGCACAAGTAACAATGGACAATGGACAATGGACAATGGACAATGAAGAAAACCCAAAAACCCAAGTTACTCAACTATTTGCAAACTTTTCTTGATTTTCAATATGTCTCAAAACATTTGCTGACCTGCTTACTAGTCAAAATCTAAAATCCAAAATCCAAAATCTAAAATCTAAAATTTGATCTACTGAGAATTGCTTTTTGCCTTTGCCTGTGTGCTTGAATTCGTTTTCAAAACTTTTCCGTTATTCATGGAACTTTCCCGCGACATTCGGTGTCTAAGCAAAGAGAAACGCTGATCTAAATCTATCTTCAGGAGACAATTATGGGAAAACTGATTTTACTATTCGGCCTTATTTGTTGTTTATTGACAACAACTTACGCTCAATCAGACGGCGCCCTCGAAGCAATTGATAAAAAAGGAAACCTGCTCGGCGCCTGTCCTTTAAAACACACCAAAGTCAAAGCCGAGATCAGCGGTTTTCTCGCGCGGGTGCGGGTGACACAAGAGTTTCAAAATAAATTTGAACAACCAATCGAAGCCGTCTATGTTTTTCCCTTGCCCCAAAATTCAGCAATTGACGAGATGACGATGAAAATCGGTTCACGGACAATTCGCGGGAAAATCATGAAACGCGACGAAGCCCGCAAGGTCTATGAAGCCGCCAAAAATGCCGGACAGACCGCGAGCTTGCTGGATCAGGAACGCCCGAATATTTTTACTCAGGCCGTCGCAAACATTATGCCGAATGAGAAAATCATCATCGAAATCAGCTATGTCGAAACGCTCAAATACGAAGATGGAAGCTATGAATTTATGTTTCCGATGGTGGTTGGCCCTCGTTACAAACCCGCTTCGATGACGACGGAGCAAAAGCAAACCATTTCTCCGCCGGTTGCGGTTGATACTCGCGCGGGACACGACATTTCACTTGAAGTCAGCTTAAATGCAGGAGTCCCGGTTGAAGCAATTCGCTCAACTTCGCACGAAATTGAGACGGCTAATCAAAGTTCAAATACTGCGACTATCAAACTAAAAGACTCTCAAACTATTCCGAATAAAGATTTTATTTTGCGTTACGAGGTGGCGGGCGGAAAAATCAAGGATGCGGTCTTGACACATAAAAACGGGCGCGGCGGATATTTTTCTTTGATTCTGCAACCACCCGACAAAGTTGATTCGAAAAATGTTTCGCCAAAAGAGATCGTTTTTGTGTTAGATACGAGCGGTTCAATGGAGGGTTTTCCGATTGAAAAAGCCAAAGAGTCAATGAAAATGGCTCTCGAAGGATTGTATCCCAATGACACTTTTAATCTGATAACTTTTGCCGGTGACACGGACGTTTTGTTTGAAAAACCCGTCCCCCCGACTGCCGAAAATATGCAGAAGGCACAGGAATTTCTGGCTTCAAGACAGGGCAGCGGCGGAACAGAGATGATGAAAGCTATCCGAACCGCGCTGGCGCCGAGCATTTCAAACGAACATCTTCGCATCGTTTGTTTTATGACTGATGGCTATGTCGGAAATGAAGGCGAAATCATCAGCGAAATTCAAAAACATCCCAACGCCAGAGTTTTCAGTTTCGGGATCGGCAGCTCGGTCAATCGTTTTTTGCTTGACAAAATGGCAACCGAAGGACGCGGCGAGGTTGAATATGTATCGCTCGAAGATGACGGTTCAAAAGCCGCTAGACGATTTCACGAAAGAATCCGAAATCCTTTATTGACAGATATTTCGATTGATTGGAACGGACTCCAAGTAACGGACGTTTACCCCAAACGCAACGGCGATTTATTTTCCGCCAAACCGCTGGTCATTCACGGACGCTACACCAAATCCGGCAGTTCGACCATTAAATTGAAAGGCAAGATCGGCGGGCAAAACACAGTCCGAGAAATTCCCGTCAATTTTTCCGATGATGCGCCAAATCACGATGTTTTAGCAACGCTTTGGGCGAGGACGCGGATCGATGATCTATCTACACGCGGAAATTATGATGAAGATGAAGCAGTTATCCGAACTAATCAGCAGACCAAAAATCTGATTACGCAAATCGGTTTAAGGTATCGTTTGATGACTGAATTCACCTCGTTTGTGGCAGTTGAGGAAAAAGTTGTTAATCGAAAAGGCAAGTCTGTTCGGGTTGATATTCCTGTCGAATTGCCCCAGGGGGTCAGCAAATTAGCCATTCAAGAAGATGACGAGCCATCGCCAACTAAAAAAGTTTTAAAAGGGTTTGTACCAAATAGGATTATTACTTCTCCGAATTCAGTTGGACAAGGTTCAGGTCGTGGGTATCCAATGCTTATTTCGGGTGGTGTAGTCAATGGAAAAGCCGTCAATCTACCGGCTCCTGCTTATCCTCCAGCCGGAAAAGCCGTTAAAGCAAGCGGAACTGTTAATGTCCAAGTAACCATTGACGAAAGCGGAAAAGTAATTTCAGCTTCAGCAATTTCCGGACATGCTTTGCTTCGTGCAAACGCGGAAGCGGCCGCCAGACAAGCGAAATTTTCCCCCACCTTGTTTTCAGGTCAAGCCGTTAAAACGACAGGAATCATTGTCTATAATTTTACGGATGGTAAAAACTCGGCCACGGTTTCCGCCGGTAATCAAACGGTTATGGATAGTTCAATCTCGCCTAATGTCAAAGATGCAAAACAGCTCCAACTTGAGTCAAAACTCCATTTTTGGCTCTATCAGCTGGTTGAGCGTCTGCAAAAAGGCGAAGCGAATCCGACGGAAAACGAAGCCAAATTCGTCAAAGACGGAAAAGCTGCGATCAATATTCAACTTTCGGCAAAATCGCCGGCAATCGTTGAAAAACTAAAACAACTCGGTTTTGAAGTTTTGAGCGAAAATGGGCCGAATTTAGTTGGTCAGATCCCAATCGAAAAATTGGCGCAAATTGCTGAAATCGAACAGGTTCAGCTGGTTTTGCCGATTATTGACTAAATTCTGCTGTCTGATAGGCAAAATCAATATAGCCATTTTGAATATTGGTCGCCAACAGTTTGACCCGAATCTTTTCGCCGACTTGCAAGCCTTGTTCGCTTTTGACGATTCTGCCGTCAACCGGCGGCCGCAGGATTCTGGCAAAAGTTCCGCTCGGCGTGACGCCGGTCACGATCGCGTCAAAAGTTTCGCCGATCCGGGCTTGCATAACGCTCGCCGCAATTACTTTTCGCATCTTGCGCTCCACTTTTCGGGCCGCACTTTCGCGTTCGTTGCATTTTTGGGCAATCTCGG
Source organism: Acidobacteriota bacterium (assembly GCA_031413075.1). Taxonomy (GTDB): domain Bacteria; phylum Acidobacteriota; class Blastocatellia; order Pyrinomonadales; family Pyrinomonadaceae; genus JAIBCC01. Next base: position 15,020 of record JANOEF010000330.1, read on the forward strand.
CTAATTCTTCATCGGTGTAAGGCGGGTTTTCGCCCTTTAAAGCGGCTTTGACCATTCTCTGAACAACTAAATCCGGATAACGGCGATTCGGCGCGGTCGAATGTGTGTAATCGCGGACGGCCAACCCGAAATGTCCATCGGCAATACTGTGCGGTTTTTGGACAACATATTCGCCGGCTCCGATGAGCTTGACGATTGACAATGAAAGATCCGGAAACTGGTCGGGATTAGCTAATTTTCGGCTTTTCAAAAACTCAGCCAGCGCATTTGAATCAGGTTCAACAGGTAAATTTACGCCGTATTTCCGCGCAATTTCCCGGATCCGCTCCCAACGAGCCGGAGTTTTGACGATTCGCCGGACGCTGGTTAAATTGTTTGCTTCCAAAAACTCCGCCATCTCGACATTGGCCGCCACCATAAAGTTTTCGATGATCTTACGCGCCGAATTTGTTTTGACGATCTGCAAATCTTTCGCCTGTTCGCCATCAAAGACCGGAACGGATTCGATTGATTCAAATTCCAACGAGCCGCGTTTTTGACGAAAATCAAGCAAACGGCGAGCGGCTTTTTGTTGAATCAGAATTTGTTCGCCGAGGCCGCTAACCAGTTCAAATTCATTTGGCTCCTGACCATTTTCATCCAGCCACGCCCCGACTTCACCGTAAGTCATTTTGGCGTAATTATACGTCAAAGCCCGATAAACACTATTTTGCAGAACATCACCGTTTTCGGTGATCACCATTTCAATGACGATTGCGAGGCGAACTGCATCCGGCAAAAGCGAGGTTAAATCCTCTGAGATTTCGCGCGGCAGCATTGGCAGCATCTTTGTTTCCGTATAAACCGAAACCGTCTGATTTCCGGCAAATTCGTCAATGGCCGAATCTTTTTTGACGTATTCGTCAACGTCCGCAATCGCAATTAGCAGGCGAATATCTCCGTTTGGTAATTCCTCGGCATATTCGATTTGGTCAAGGTCTTGAGAAGAATCGTTGTCAATCGAAGACCAAAGCAAATGACGTAAATCTTTGATTGAGGAATCGGTGGAAAGTGACTTGTTTTTGAGAGTATTTAATTCATCAAAAATTTCGGACGGAAAATCGGTTTGAAAACCGTTTTCAACCATCGTTTCTTCAGCAATTTTGCTTATTTGTGAAACCGTTAAGGTTTGATTCATATTTTTTTCAGCCGCAAACAAACACCCGCATCCCGCAGAAAACTTTACAAACTTTGTTTTCTCTCGGTGTTATCCGTCGAACAAATCTCTACCGCAAATAATCCTCTAATTGGGTCGAGGCATTGGTCTTTTCATCCCGATATTTGACAATAATCGGGGCGTAGAGTGATAACCCGTTTTCTTTGCCAAAACCCGTCGTGATTTGCCTGGAGCCCTGGACAACGACGGCACCGGCGGGAATTTCCAACGATTTTTCGGGAGTTGATTTAATAATTTCACCTTTTACCAGATCAAAAACCGGAGTTGAACGAGTCAGAATGACCTGGCCGGAGCACCGCGTGAGGATTTCCTCGTATTCGAACAGGATCTCGGTGCTCACGGCCCAAGTCAGACGCCCGTCCAACCATGCATCGAGGACTGGCCGATGCGCGTGGC
>JANOEF010000331.1:0-2729 GCA_031413075.1 Acidobacteriota bacterium
TCCAACGGACATCCAAACGGTGCGGTTTTGATTACTCTCACCGAAACCCCGGGCACCACCCCCATCTCCATCAACCGTTTGCTGATGGCACTATTTCCCTCGATTGCATGAACTTTTCCCACTTCGCCAATCGGCAACTGATCGAGCGTTGACTTTTCATTTTGCACGTTTTCCATATCTTTGACCTGAGCATATTCTATACTAATTGAAATTGGTTTTCAATTTCAATATCCAATAGTTTCGTTCATAGTTAAAACTGATCGGATTAAAATATGATTTACGGGAAATAAGGTTCGGAAAAGTTTGGATTTCATTTATTTTGCAGACATTTTCCGATAATTGAGCGCATTGAGCCAATTGGAAACTCCTCTGACGCATTTCCTGATTGTAGGTTGAAGCTTGACCGCTCACCAGATCAATTACGGCTTCGCGACTGTTATTGGTTGCCAACAACGAAATTAAAAGAAGCGGAAGTCCTATTGCGTAAACAAACTTCGGTAGTCGGAACTCCATTTCAACCCCCTTCTGATTAAAATACGCAACCCAATTAAAGAGAAGTAAAAACCAGCCGATTAAAAAGAAAAAATAAGCGACATTGACCGAACGGTGTTGTCCGAGAATCCCGGTCGCCCAATATGGCGGGAAAAGTCCGCAAAAAATTAGGCCGAGTAAAAGAGCGGTCGAAATGAGTGGATGCAAAAAAAAGTATTTTTTTTGTAATTCGTTCTCTTCGATTAGCTTTTGCGCCATCGGAACTGTAAATATTGAAATTAAAATAAAACCGGGATTGGTGATCCAGGTCGCAATAAATCTGACTTCCTGGGCCAAAGCCATCCCGACTGAATAAAAAAACTGATGCCGATTGGCAAAGGCTAAGCTTCTGATTTCATTGCCGGGCGATGCCATGACGAGAAATGAACAAAGTATCGTCAGCGCCCATAACCCGAGCCAAATCCAACGGTTTGGGCTTGTCTGAATAAAACTAACCGCCGTCAGACTGCTGATAATAAACAGCAGAAAAACCATCGAAGTTTCACTCGAGCCAACAATAGCCACAATCAAAAAATAACTTACAATAATTAGCGAAATCCTTGGTTTCGGCGGATTTTCAAAGGCTTTCATTAACAAAGCCAACAGGAAAAAGGTTAAAATATTGGCAAACTGATAGGATAAAGAACCGGGGATCCAATAAATTCCGTCCAGCGGATCCGGCATTCCGTTCAAAAACAAAACGGTCAGCAATCCGGCTCCGCATAATTTTATACTCATTTCAAGACTCTTTTTCAGAAGGGTTTGAATAAAACAAAAAATTGAAGCATAAGTCAGCCAAATAATGAAAAGCGGGACAATTTTGTAAAGCGTAAAATTGCCCCACACAATTGGGTTCAAACTCAGTAAAATATTAGAAAAGTAACGACCGGCCCACTGGTGGTACAGGTTAATTTGCGCGTCATAAAAACCGACCCGAAGGACATTATTGGCATATGAATAGTCATCGTAGAGGGGATTAACAAAGGCTGCAAGGACAATAAACGGGAGTATTGCGAGGATAATAAAAATAGAAAGTTTCTTCATCAAATCAGTTGCCAATTTTATGACTTTTGTTTTGTAAATTCTATTACTTTGGCTTCACTAGCCATTTCGGGCGGATTTTCAATTTGTGCGATAATTTCTTTGACGGTTGAAACTACATTTTTTGATTTCAAAATCGGCCGACCGATGACAATGTAATCTGAACCAGCCTGAATTGCTTCCGTCGGAGTCATGATCCGTTTTTGGTCATCATCTGAATCTTCTTTCGAATCCTTATAATTTAGCGGACGGATTCCGGGGGTAACGATCAAAAACCTTTTATTTTCAATCTCTTGACGAATACTTTTGACCTCTCGCGGCGATGCCACCACTCCATCCAGACCGCATTTCGACGCCAAATGAGCCAGTTTCATAACCTGGTCCGCGGTTTTTGTTTTGATTCCGATCTCCTGCAAAGTGGTATCATTTGCACTGGTCAAAACCGTGACGCCGATAATTTTCGGCTCAATCAAACGCTCTTTTTCACAGATTTCTCGCATTTCATCTACCGTCCGGAGCATCATTTCGCTGCCGCCGATGATGTGAACATTAAACATCCAAATCCCTAAGCGGGCGGCTTCAACGGCCGCTTTCGCCACGGTGTTTGGAATATCGTGATATTTCAAATCCAAAAAGATTTTTATCCGCGATTTGGCCATTTCCCGGACGAATGAGGCGCCGATAGCCGTAAAAAGTTGAAGTCCGATTTTGAATCCGCCAACTTCATTTCGCAACTGAGCAACTATCTCCCTTGCCTGAATTTCTTTTGAAACATCAAGGGCAACAATAATTTTATCTTTGGTTACCATGCTAATTGTTTAATATTTTGGAAACATTTTCCCGAAAAAGTTTGGAAAATCTGATTGAACTGCTCATTATCAGATTTTTTTTCAAATCTTTCAATCTAAAAAAGGGTAATGCCGTCTCAATTTCAATTTCAACTCCGCGTTTCATGAATTTTAAGCAATCAGCACCTGCCTCTTTCGATGACCAGGTTAGCTCAACCGACTGAAAAGACTTGGCTTCATCTCCGGTCATCTGATAAATGACCGCCAACATAAACCACGCATCGGCAAAATTAGCGTCGCCCTCAACTGCTTTTTGCAGATGTCTGAGAGCCATTTTGAATTTTCTTAATTGAAAATAAACACAACCTA
>JANOEF010000332.1:0-3943 GCA_031413075.1 Acidobacteriota bacterium
ACCAAAAGTATGCCGACAGGTTTAAGCGGATTAGTAGTTGCGGCAATTTTTGCGGCAGCCTTGTCGAGTTCGCTAAACTCAATCGCAGCAACATTTGTCCAAGATTTATACAAGCCTTTTAAGAAAAATGCGGACGATAAACACTTCTTGAAAGTTGCTAGCATTTTGACCGTTATTTTCGGCATTGTGCAAATTTTGGTCGCGTTATTGATTATGAAACAAGAACGCTCGGCATTAGATTCGGCACTTTCAATCGCTTCGCTGATAAACGGTCCGATTTTGGGCGTTTTTCTGGTTGGAACTTTTATTAAACGCGCTAATCAAAAACACGCTTTAATCGGAATGCTGACAAGTATGACTTTGATGAGTTATCTGCTTTATTTAGAGTTTTCAAAACGGTTTGCGTTCATTCCCGAAGCGACTCCGTTAGCTTGGACTTGGTATGTTTTAATTGGAAGTTTGACGACTTTAATTGTGGCGACTTTGGCGAGTTTGGTATTATCTGACAAGGAGTAGTTTATGCAACAAGTAACAATCGAACAAGCAAAAATAAACTTAACAATTCTGATTGACGCGGCTTTGAAAGGCGAAGAGGTAATTATTGAAGAAGCCGAAAAAGCCGTCAAACTTGTTCCATTTCAAATACATAAACCACGTCCACAGTTTGGAAGCGCGAGAGGTTTGATTCAAGTTGCCGATAATTTTGATGAGCCGATTTATAGATATTCAGCCAAATGAAACGACTACATCTATTTGAATTTGAAGATTTAAAATGGTTTCCACAGTTTTTGAGAAATTATGTGACGGATTTTTTGCACTATGTTTCAAATAGTTTCGACATTTACAAACCAATTGTGCCGATTCTAAACAAAGGTCTGGAAAAAGCCCAAAAACCGCAAATTATAGATATAGCATCGGGTGGCGGTGGCGGTTGGTTGAGTTTGAGCAAACATCTTTTCGCAGAAAATAAGGACTTGAAAATTATCTTAACTGATTATTTTCCAAATATTTCTGCGTTTCAGCAAACGGTTAATTTAGGAAGCGCAAACTTTGAATTTGTTGAAGAATCGATTGATGCTTGTAATGTTCCGAAAAACTTAAAAGGCTTGCGGACACAGTTTTTATCGTTTCATCATTTTCAGCCCGCGAAGGCAAAATTGATTTTACAAAATGCGGTTGAAAATAACTCGCCGATTGCAATTTTTGAAGCTCAAGAGCGAAGCGCAATTTGCTTTATTGCAATGTTGATTTCGCCTTTAAATGTTTTATTTTCAACGCTTTTTATTCGCCCATTTAGTTTTGCGCGGATAGTTTATACTTATCTGATTCCGATTGTTCCAATCATCGTTTTGTGGGATGGAATCGTTTCGGCTTTGCGGACTTATTCGGTTGATGAATTGAAAGAATTAGTTGCTCAAGTTGAAGATTCAAACAAATTTGACTGGGAAATCAACCGAGTCGAAAATCGCGGATTACCGATTTTATATCTCTTAGGCTATCCTAAATGATATAAATGTAGTCACAATAAAAACGAGTATTGTACAAAACAAAATGAAATACCCAATCAGTCTTTTCTTAATGTCTATCCTTATTATTCAAGTCGTCTCTGCGTCACAAAAATTCGAGCCTTCGGAAAAATCGTGGAAATTTGCTGACAAACAATTAAAGAAAATGACTTTAGAAGAAAAAGTCGGTTCATTGATTCACGTTGGCATCAATGCACGTTTTGCTAATCTTGACAGCGATTTTTATCAGGACATCAAACGTCAGGTGACCCAAAACAAAATTGGCGGAATCGTCGTCTTCGGGGCGCCGGTTTATGATACGACGATTTTGATCAATCGTTTGCAGGCGGACGCAAAAATCCCCTTACTGTTCTCGGTTGACGCCGAAACCGGAATTGGAATGCGCTTTGACAACACCACGATTTTCCCGTGGGCGATGGCAGTTGGGGCCACCGGAAACCCGGAATACGCCCGAAAAATTGGTGCGATAACCGGACGCGAAGCCCGCGCCATGGGCATTCATCAGGTTTATGCGCCCGTGGTTGACGTCAATAATAACGCCAATAATCCGGTCATCAATGTTCGCAGTTACGGCGAAGATCCGGATGCGGTCGGCGGGTTTGGCGCAGCTATGGTCGAAGGCGTGCAAAGTGCAAATGTCATCGCCACGGCCAAACATTTTCCCGGTCATGGCGATACTTCGGTTGATTCGCACAGCGGTTTGCCGATGATTGATTTATCTCCTGAACGCTTCGAAAAAGTCGAACTGGTGCCGTTTCAAAAGGCTATTCAATCGGGTGTCGCTTCGATCATGATCGCACATATTTCGCTGCCGCAATTTGATAACGAGCAGATCAAGCCGCTTAAAAATCCGTTCTTGTCGGTTTACTCGCAGGATGTCGAAATCCCCAAAGATTCGGCTACCATCCCGGCCACCCTTTCAAAAAAGGTTCAGACTGATTTGCTCCGTCAAAAAATGAATTTTCAGGGCTTAATTGTTTCAGATGCGATGGATATGAGCGGCTTGACGCTTTATATCGGACAAGCGGAAGCTGCCGTTCGGGCGATCGAAGCCGGAACCGATTTACTGGAAAAGCCGGCTGACCCGACCGCCATGATTCGCGGAATTATCGAAGCAGTCAAAAGCGGAAGATTAACCGAAGCGAGAATTAACGAATCGGCGCGGAAACTTCTGGCGTGGAAACATCAGCTCGGTCTGTTCAAGCAGAAAATGACGCCGATTGACCAGATTGACAAAATAGTTTCAAACAAAGAAGTGCGGGATCTGGCGGATGAAATCGGCTCGAAGGCGATCACACTGGTTCGTGATGAGGCGGGAAATCTGCCGCTCCAAAAAGATAAAAAAGTTTTTGTCCTGGCCATCACCAACGGCCCTGACATTGCAATTGTGGCCAATACTTTAACCAGAACTTTACGCCAAAATGGTATCAAATTTGAATTTGCCGCCTTTGATGAACGCTCGACCGAAGCCGAACAAAACCGGGCATTTGAGAGGGCAAAAAACGCCGATGTGGTGGTGGCCGGACTTTTCGGCAGAGTCCGCAGCGGGGCCAAGAACAGCGGAGGATTGCCCGCCTCCGGCGTCAATGTTTTGCAAAAATTACTGGCCGCAGAAAAACCTTTGATTGGTTTGAGTTTCGGTAATCCATATTTACTGCGCGATTTTCCGACTATGAAAACCTATGTCGTAGCGTATGGTGATATGCCGAGCCTGCAAAAAGCTACGGCCAATGCGATTACAGGCAACCAGGAGTTCTACGGCAAACTTCCAATCACAATCGGAGACTATCCCCGAGGAACAGGTTTGAATTTGAAGAAATGAAGCTACTCCTTTTTATCATAATCATAGTATCGTCAATAGTTTGTCCGGCTCAGGAAGAAATTTCGAAAGATTATCTGATGGGTAAATTTAGACCCTCAAATGATAATAGGTTTACCAAAGCCGGCAACTATTATCTCAGAAAGGAAACTTTTGATGCCTTTCAAGCGATGCGAAATGCGGCCGCCGAAAGCAGAGTTTATTTGCGAATTGTTTCGGCGACCCGCACTTTTTCTGAGCAAAAAAGAATTTGGGAAGATAAGTGGACAGCCCGAATGCCGGTTAATACCGATACCCGCGAATTTTTGCCGAAACCTTTTACCCGCCATGATTTTTTGACCAAAGAGCAGCGCGCCGGCCGCATTTTAGAATTTACTGCCATGCCCTCTGCCTCACGCCATCATTGGGGAACTGATTTAGATTTTAATGATGTCAATCCGAGCTATTGGTCAACTAAACGCGGTCAAAACGAATATGCGTGGTTAGTAGAAAATGCGCCAAATTTCGGTTTTTGCCAGGTTTATTCGTCCAATCGGCAGATTGGCTATCATGAAGAAAAATGGCATTGGTCGTATTTGCCGATCGCCAAAGAACTAAC
>JANOEF010000333.1:0-1816 GCA_031413075.1 Acidobacteriota bacterium
CATTCTCAATTCTCAATTCTAAACTTTTATTTAACTCGTGGACTCATTGGCACGTTTTTTTCCAGAGAGGCATAGATTTGCAGATAAATTTTTGTTTCCTTAGGGATTAGGGTTCGCCAATTAGCACCGCCGCGCCGGATATAGAGGGGTAATCTGGCCGGGTTTGAGTTGTATCCCGCCGCCATCAAATCGGCTTGGGTGGCAATCCCGCTGTTGAGGGCATTAGCCACGGTTTCATTGGCTGCTAAATCGTTCCAGGTCATTTGCATATAGAGCAGCATCGCCTGACAGGCATTAACGTGATTTCGCATACCTTCGACAAAATCAGGCATCAACCCGACACTGGAATAACGGTTTCGCACCATCGAATAGGTCGAAGGAATCATTTGCACCATTCCACCGGCTCCGGCCCGACTGACGGAAAAGCGATAAGTATTTCCTTCGTTGAGGGCAAAGAGAGTGAAAATTTCGTTATACAGGGTCGGATGATATTCATTCCAAAAACGCGGATGATCAATATGTTCAACCGTGGCCAGCCGTTCGGCAATATCGGCCACCGTGGGTGAGATGAAAAAACCTTTTTCCCGGAGTTTTTCCCGAGCAATATCAATCGTATTTCGGACATAGAGTTTCCCGGCATTTACTACTTCGGGGGTGACGATTCCCGGATGGGTAGAGACATAAAACGCTACTTCGGCCAAACTTCCGTTACGTTCAATCGGATATTGGACGACCAGAGGTGTCTGGGGCTGATTGTTTTCATCAAAAATTGAGACGGCAGTATTGACTCCATTGGCCCGCAAAATACGGACTGTGATATTTTTGCCGTTAGTAGAATAAGTGGGAATTTCCATCCCCTTGGCCAGAAAAACGGTTTTAGTGAGGGCCACGAAATCAATCTGAGACGATTTCCAATCGTAAAAGGCGACCCGCAAAATATCAGTTGATAAAAAACTATCCGTGAGGGCAATCGGCATCGGCCGGGTTTGCATCAATCGTTTAGCCTCGGCAATTTTATTTTTGATTTGTCCAAAACTTAAATATCGCGAACCCTGAACAGGATTGTTAGAAATAGAAGGCGCCGGAGTCGAATTTGCAACCGGTGTCGGTCTTGGGGTGGAAACAGTAATCGGGGTGGGCGAAGGTAAATTATTGGTGACAATGACAATTTTAGGTGCGGGATTCGGACTGCTTGTAATTTTCGGAGTTGGAGTCGGGGTTGCCGTCGGCGCCCCTCCGACCACTATTACCCGCGGCCGGGTTGGTGTGGGCGAAGGCGAAAAAGTTTGAGCAAAACTCGAAATAACTGAAATTACAGCAATCAGGAAACTAAAGACCAGTTTGTTTTTCATTGAAACCTCTATTAGAAAATAACTAACGGGGAGAAGACTCAAATGATGAGCTTTCGACACGGCATTTTTGACGTGTGCGCTTATAGATTCGCTCAAAACCCAAAAGGTTGTCAAATACCTTGAGAAAAAATTATAGTATTCACAAAAAATACTTATAGCTTAGGTAGATTTGTTATGGCAACAGATTTAAGATAAAAATAAAGTGAGAGAAAAAGTGAAAAAGTGAAAAAGTGAAAAAGTGAATAAATTATAGTTTGGGTTTTGAGAATATTGGTTTTTATTTTTAGACAACTGCTTCCAGTTGAGTTACTAAATCTTACTCAATAACTTTTTCACTTTTTCGCTTTTTCAACTTTTTCACTTTTACTCAACTTTCAAATTTATGAAAAAATTATTTGGGACGGATGGAATGCGGGGCGAAGCTGGAGTTTTCCCGCTTGATGAAGCGACGATCGTCGTTGTCG
>JANOEF010000334.1:0-2044 GCA_031413075.1 Acidobacteriota bacterium
TTGAAGCACAAGCGAAACTGGAAAAACGCGGCGTCTGGGGCATCGAGAATTTTAAACCGGCCTGGGAATTTCGGGCTGAAAGAGAGAAAGCCAAAAAAGAGTTGGAAAACTCTAAAAACCGAATCGTGGCGGTCGAAGACAGTTCGGATAAAAAATCCCCTCCCAAGACCAGACGGCTGACGGTCGAAGAACAGCAAAAATTCAACGCTAATTTGCTCATGTGGGCTGATGTTCGCACCACCCCGGTCACTGGGTTTGTCGGACTCTTTTCAAATTACATTCCCGAAATCAATCTCGGATATACCTATACAGTCAGCAGTTACCTTGATCTTATTGACAAAAAAGATCGGCAAAAAGTCGAATGTCGGGTTTTTTATGTTTATCAAGGCAACCAGCCCGACGGCGTTATGAGCAGTTATTTTATCGGTTTTATGTCCGAATCAAAGGTCAGAAAATTTCAGCAGGTAAATTATCTAACCGTTCTGGCCGATAAACAAAAAATCACTTTTGGAAAGGCTATCAGTTTTTGGAAACCGAGTGACGCGGGTTTTACCGAACTGTTGTTCTATCGAATCAGCGATCAAGATCTGAACAAAATCGCGAGGGCTAAAAACCTGCAATTAACACTCGGCGGTCATGCCGGCGCGGTCAAGGACAATTTATCCGATTTGAGCGGTAAGCTGTTGAATAAATTTAATTAAGCACGGTGTAAGTTAATTCCTGAAAGGCGGTCATTGACCGTCTTTTTGTTTTTGCGGCAAACATCTTGTATGCTTCATTTTAATGAACGAAAAAGCCGCAAACCTCGCCGGCCGCGCCCGTCAAAAAATTCTGGGGGGCAAGATTTTGAGCCTTCAGTTAAGCGACCAAAACAATCCGCATCTGGCTAAAATTTTGATCCGGAACTTTCAAAATAAACGGATTGCCGTCATCGCCGAATTGGAAAATGAAACGGCTGAAAATCAGATGACTTATTCGCTTTTGTGGTTTGCATCACTCCAAAACCTCAAAACGAAATCGGCCGAAAAAATATGGATTATTTCAACTCAAGGTGCGAAATTAGCCAAACTTCGCACCGCTTTGCGTGATGTGTGGAAAAGTAAAATCAGCATTTTTGACCATCATTTAATCGAAAAGCACGAAGAAACGGCCGCCTTCAGCAAGCCCAAATTGAACCAAATAAAAACTAACCCGCTGGCGGAAAAAATAATTGCACTTTCGCCCGAAGAGATTCAACTTCAAGGGGCAAAAATTACTTTCAACGGTTTACCTTTTGCGCAGGTCAGCAAACAAGCGGTTTATTTTGGAGTCGAGCAATCAAACCGGCTATTAACCGATTCAAGTTGGCCGGAATTAACCACATTGATCGAAACTCTTCGGCTTTATCGCCAGTCTGATTCGCCATCTCGCCGTCATATTTTTTATCGGCTTGGGCCCGAAGCGTGGCTTGAATCACGTTTGAGAAACAATAGTTCCTTGTTGGACGCCAATCTGGTTTTGTCACCCATTTATAATCAATTTCGGGCGTCGTCCGAACAGATTGATCTGCTGGCGCTCAGAAAAGACGGGCGTTTAGTGATTATCGAACTCAAGGTCGCGCCGAATCGGGAGCATATTTTCCAGGCGGTTGATTATTGGCAGGAAATCGAAAAACATCGGCTGGCGGGAAATTTACGCGGATTATTTAACGACTTGGAGATGGCTGACGAGCCGAGTCTGGTTTATCTTGTCGCGCCGCATTCCTGTTTTCATCCGGATTTTGATTTTTTGGCCAGTGTCATTTCTCCCGATTTAGAACTCTATCGCTTTGATTTAAATGAAAATTGGCGTGCCGGAGTCAAAGTTTTGGAACGAAAAAAACTGTAGGCATCCATCATAACTGTGTTATCATCACAGAGTTGTCCCCGTAAAATATTTGGAGGTAATTTATGAAAAATAGATTTTTAGGGCTATTTGCCATCGCCGCCTTAATTTTGGCGCTGACGACACTCTCGTTCGGGCAAGGCAAAGGAAAAGGTCGCGGGAATAGTGATAAAGGAAACAG
>JANOEF010000335.1:0-8169 GCA_031413075.1 Acidobacteriota bacterium
TGGACAAAACCTTCAAACAAGTTACCGGTTAAAAGTGCGATTGCCCATAAAAGGATTATTACTAAGAACAAATATCCTAACATTTTTTTCCCTTAACAAGATTGAGATTTTAAGAAATTTCTTGTAAGCCGCGAAGAAAAGATTTCGCTTGTAAAAATTCAATCTGTTTTTTCTCGCGCAACTCGGAAATCCAATTTGAAATATTACTTTCGACCTTTTCCTCTAATCTTTTGTAGCCGCCTTTGCTTTCTTTAACATTTAAAATGGCAGAATCTGAATTCTCGGTAGCGGTTGTGTGTTTTTTAATAATTTTGATGGTCATTTTTATATTCTCCCTTGTTTGAAATCTTACATACTCATAGTGCAAGCCAAATGCCAAAGTCTTAACCCTTGAAAAGAGTAGAGTTATGCCGATTGGTAAAATGATTGAGAAATTAGTTAGAGGATTGTGTATGAATTTGATACGATTAGAATATATGAAGAAACGAGCCCTTGTAATTGACGATGATTTTTCAACTTTGGAGTTGATGAAATTCCAACTTGAAGCCGAAGATTTTTTTGTCATAACGGCTGAAATTGGCGCCAAGGGTTTGGATTTTATTAAAGAACTGGAATTTGACATTATTCTGACTGATTTGAATTTGCCGGATATTAACGGGATCGAAATGGTTAAAAAGATCAAAGAGATTTCGCCAAATACTGAAATCATTATGATTACCGGCGATGGTTCGGTTGGCAAAGCGGTTGAAGCTGCTAAAGCCGGAGCATTTCACTTTGTTGAAAAACCGATTGATTTTGATGAATTGATACTCTTGATACATCGGGCAATCGAAAGAAAATCACAGGCGGAAGAAATTCAAACATTGCGTGGCAAACTGACGAGCCGTAACTCGTATGTCGGGATTATCGGCGGGAGCAAGGCGATGCAAAATGTTTATGAAATGATAGATAGCGTTGCCGAATCCGATGCCAATATCTTGATTTTAGGCGAATCGGGAACGGGTAAAGAGTTAATTGCAAACGCTATTCATTTCAAAAGTCATCGAGCCAAAAAAGATTTCGTCAAAGTAAATTGCGCGGCACTTCCCAAAGATTTGATTGAATCCGAACTTTTCGGGCATACCAGAGGTTCATTCACCGGTGCCAGCAAAGATAAAATCGGGTTTATCGGAAAAGCCAATAGCGGGAGTTTGATGTTAGACGAAATTGGCGAAATGCCTTTAGAACTTCAGCCAAAACTTCTCCGTGTTTTGCAAGAGCGCGTCTATTATTCAGTTGGAAGTGATAAACCGCAGGAAGTTGATTTTCGTCTGATTTCGGCAACAAACCGGAATCCAATTGAGGCTTTGCAAGAAGGCGTGCTTCGTGAAGACCTTTATTTTCGGATAAATACGATAGAAATTCATATTCCGCCGCTTCGTGAAAGACTAGATGATATTCCACTTTTAGCCGAACATTTTTTGAAGCAATACGCAGAAAAATATAATCGAAATATCCGAGGTTTTTCTCAATTAGCTTACGATCAAATGTTAAATAATAGCTGGCGGGGAAACATCCGCGAGCTTCAACACGCGATTGAACGAGCCGTGTTGCTGTGCAAAGGCAACATCATTGATTCTTTAAATATTCAAAATCAAACTTCAAGTTATTCGGTGGCAGCGGCTCATACAGTTTCGGCTAAGCCTCCTGCAAATGCTGTTCAATCAACACAATTCAATCAGCCTCTTAATTTGGGCGAAGAAAGAAAGGCTAGTGTGATAGAAAATTTATCGAAATTAGAGAATAAAGAATTTTTTGCCGAAATCGGAAAATTAATAGTCAGCAAAATTCCAGATGCGGATGAAAATGAAGCCAATGAAGATGTTTTTAACCAACTTGAATATGGAATTGTTTTGGCAGCATTGCAAAAAACCAAGCACAATAAACAGGCTGCGGCGAGTCTTTTAGGCATCTATCGCCCACGTTTATACGGAATGATAAAACGTCATACTTTGGACGATGAATAAAAAAGAAGCTGTCTCCCCCCAGAAAACAGCTTCTAAAGAAAATTAATGGTTCTATCAAAATGATAAACATCAATTTTCAAACTGGAACAGGATTGCTAAATCTGTTGTGCCATTTGATTTTCAAAACGAACCGGACTCCGATAGTTGTTGACGACCGGTCTCTTTGAAATAGGTTGAACGAACAGGCGGTTGTATTCATCTTTGACCACTTTGTAGCATTCACAGGCGTTGATTTCTAAACCTTTACGGTCAAGGATGATAATCGTTCCGCGCACATATCGAATCAGTTGTTTATTTTTTAAGTGGGCAGCGGCGATTGAAATTGCTTCGCGTCGAACGCCAAGAGTATTGGCAATCAGTTCGTGAGTTATGATTAGTTTATTAGTCTGCAAAAGGTCATGATTATTGAGCAACCACCGGCAAAGTTGTTGTTCGACCAAATGCAGACGATTACAAACAGCCGTTTGCGAAATCTGAGTCATAAAATATTGTGTATAGCGCAAGAGAATTCTTTGAAAAATGCCATGCAGACTGAATTCTTCTTTCAACGCTTTTGCCCGCAATCTGAAAGCCTTCCCTGCAACCGTCACAACTGCCCGATTGAGAGTGGTTTGACCACCCATAAAAAGTGGAATCCCAACTAACCCATCATTTCCGGTCAAACCTATTTCAGCAACCGAGCCATTTTCCGTAATGTATAATAGAGAGATAATCGCGGTCATTGGAAAATAGGCGTATTCAAGTTGCTCACCCGAATCGTAAATAACTTCGCCCAAATGCAACGAAACTAGCTCTAAATGTGGTTTAATCCGCGCAAATTCATCAGCCGAAAGTGCCGCTAGAAGTTGATTCTGAATTAGGTTATTTGTGTAATTTATTGTAGCCATATTATTTAGTCTGATTGAAAAATTAAATTGAAACTAAAATTATGTTTCATTCCACACATAAACAAACTTTGTTCCACAAACTCTAAGCCGTTGTTTTTGCTGATAGTTAAAATTTCAAAGACAATTTTCGGTCTTTAATAAAAATACGTTTTGTATTACTTTGTTTATAAAATGTAGTGATTTAATACAGTGTAGTGTCCTAGTAGTGTCCTAAAATAATGATAAACTGCTGATTTGCTTAAATTTAACGGCACAATTTGCCTGATTTAATGGCATACTGATTGCATATAGTTTTGTCGGGAAGCAAATAGTAGATAACCAATGAAGAAAAAGATTCGTAAATTATTTAACGAGCATTTGGGCAATATCAGTAAGAAAGGCGGACTTAAAATTCCGTATTTTATTTTTACGATTTCTATTATTTTGACGATGGCGGTTGCTTATTTTTTCTACTCAAATGCAAAAACTATTGATTCAAAGCGATTTGCTTCTGATGTATTAAAGGTTAAGGCGGTTATCAAAAGCCGGTTAGATACATATATTTCTATCCTCCGAGCCGGAAGAGGATATATAAGTGCCTCAGACAATGTAAATAGAGACAGATTTAGAGAATTTACAGAAAATTTAAGGTTGAAAAACAATTACCCGGGCGTGCAGGCAATCGGCTTTGTTAAATTTTTTACCGCGCCGGAAAAAGAGGCTGTAGAAAAACAGATGAGGAGCGAAGGTTTTCCTGATTTTACAGTTAAGCCGGACACACCACGCAACGAATACCAATCAATTATCTACATCGAACCCTTTAATGAGAGAAATAAAAAAGCGCACGGTTTTGATATGTCGAGCGAAGCAACCAGAAAATTGGCGTTGGATACCGCGAGAGATACCGGAAATTATACAATTTCGGGAAAAGTTGTTTTGATTCAGGATGAACTTAAACCACAACCCGGCTTTATAATTTTTGCTGCTCTCTACAAAGGCAACAAAACTCCTGAAACGGTCGAAGAAAGACGAAAACAATTAGATGGTTTTGTGTTTGGTGCTTTTCAGGCTTTTGAATTTACCACAGAAGTTATAAATGATCTAAAAACCAGCGAAATTGCCTTCAAAATTTATGACAATGAAGTCAATGAAGCTAATCTCTTGGCAATCGGAAATGATGAGCAAAGTTTGTTTATCTCTGACTTAAAAGAGCAAAACGAAATTGATGTCGGCGGGAGAAAATGGATTGTCACCTATACCGCCTTGGAAAAATTTAAGGCTAATTCTTTAACCTGGTGGACACCAATAATCTTTCTCCTTGGACTAGCGACCAGTGTCATTTTATTCTTTTTGAGTTTGTCTCAATCACGAGCAAATATAAAACTTAGCCAGATTGCCAAAGATTTGGCTCAGTCCGAAACAGAAGTCCAAAAACTCTTGGAAAGCGAGCAGAACGCCCGCGAAATTGCCGAAAAATCAAACAAAGTAAAAGATGAATTTATCTCAATTATTTCCCACGAGATGCGAACTCCGCTCAATTCGATAAGTGGTTGGGTGCAAATTTTGAAGTCTGATTCACTACCTCAAATAACTAAAGATCGAGCCATCAGTAAAATCAATAAAAATCTTCGCTCCCAGGTGAGTTTGGTTGATGAAATGATTGATTTTTCAGATACCACATCCTTCCAGAAACAAGATAAATGGGAGCAAAAGTCATTTACCGAACTGGTTGAAACTTGTTTAGGTGAAATAAATAACCAATTTGTTAATCGTCAACTGAATTTAACTAAAGAGTTTGGAGAACAAGACTTTTATATTTTTTGCGATAAAGAGAAAGTCAAAAAAGCGGTCTTGCATCTGCTCAATAATGCCCTTAAATTTACTCCCAAAGACGGACTAATTACCGTCAATTTAAGCCTCAAAGACAGCGTTGGAGAATTAAAAATTACCGATACAGGCGAAGGCATAAGTTCTGAAAATCTATCCGATATTTTCAATGTATTCAATCAACTCGATGCTTCAACCACCCGCAAATATGGTGGGCTGGGGCTTAGTTTAGCTATTGTCAAAAAAATTGTGGAAGGGCATAGCGGAAAAATTATTGCCGAAAGTGAAGGTTTAGGCAAAGGCTCAACTTTTACCGTCACGCTCCCGGTCTCAAAAAATTAACTTGGCATTTGTATCTTGTTAATGTGTATTGTTATATTACACATCCAAATTTCAGCGTCTCTTATTATTGAATACTAATTGTTTAGAATAATAGCTTTACTATCTTCGGCACACTAATTGATTTTAATAAATCCAACTGCTATTAACAATGCTTTATCTGAAAATGGCAATTTAGTAATTTTAAGGAGAATCGAATGAAAAAGAAAGACATCAATAAAATGCCAGATATTGAACTGCAAGGTTGGAACATTAGAGAACTGGTCGAGCAAGCCTCAAATAAAGATGCTGATGAAATCTTTAAGCAGGTTTTATCTGGCGGAAAAACTAAAGAAGGTTCTACATTACCCGACATCAGCGCATACGAAATTGACTCTCAGGATAAGGAGAGAAAAGAAAATGACTGAAACCCATCGGTTGAAGGTGGGTTTATCCCCTATCACTTCAAATCATTATCGCTTTGGTAGTTTATGGACCTCTTCATTTGGCAACTAATGGTCTCCTAAGAATTTTCGTCCACCGAAAAACTGAGGTCTGATAAAAAGGGGAAAATGGGGCAGAAATGTGGCTTAGAAAGCGCTCTGAGGTTTTCTTGACATTTGTCGAAAAATTAGAAATTTAGCGCAAGACTCCATCCCTAATTTAATACGTCGGCAAATTTGGTTGGAGATGTAGCGCGTTTGTAAAAAACAAACACATCAACTAAAATACCGATAGGACAATATAACGATTTAGTTTGCCTTTTGACCGATTTCAAATTAAAATCCCTTAAATTAAATTCAGGAATAGAAAATTGGACAAATTGCCCCAAGTTATTTATATATTGCTTAGGGAAAAAGTGATGGAAGAAAAAATTCGTTGTCAAAGCTGCGGCATGCGGCTTTCTGAAACCTTTAAGAATTTAGGCACCAATTTAGACGGCTCAAACACCTGGGAATATTGCACATTTTGTTTTCAAAAAGGAAATTTTACCAATCCCAATCAAACACTTGAAGAAATGATTGCCAGTTCTATCGAAAATATGATCTCCGAAGTGGGACTTTCGCTAGAAAAAGCTACCGAACTTGCTCGTTCATTTATCCCAACTCTCAAACGCTGGCAGTAATTCAAAGTTTAAGGTTCGAGGTTCAAAGTTCAAGGTTCAAAGTTCAAAGTTCAAGGTTCAAAGTTCAAAGTTCAAGGTTCAAAGTTCAAAGTTCAAAGTTCAAAGTTCAAAGTTCAAGGTTCAAAGTTCAAGGTTCAAAGTTCAAGGTTCAACATTATATATGACTTTGTAATATAAAGTGCTTGACAGATAAAATGACTTGGTATATCTTTACAAATTGTATGGCCATGATGCAACCAATTCCGCGAGAAGAAATTGAAGAAAACGAACCTCCTACTTTACACGGTCGGGCGATGGATAATTTGGCGTTTATCCGGGAAACGATGGAACGCGTCTCTTCATTTACGGCGATTCCGGGTTACGGCGGAGCCTTGATGGGGGCGACTGCTATTGGCGCAGCGGTGATCGCACACAATCAGCCGAGTATTCGAGGTTGGCTGATAACCTGGCTCTTAGAAGCATGTCTGGCTTTTGTTATCGGAATCTTTGCGATGTGGCAGAAAGCAAAAAACTCAGGTGCGTCTCTGAATTCGGCCCCGGCCCGCAAATTTGCCTACGGATTTGCTCCGCCGATTATGGCGGGCGTTATTCTCACCGCACTCCTTTATTTCAAAGGTTTATTTGCTTTTATGCCAACCGTCTGGCTGACGCTTTACGGCACCGCAGTAGTTACCGGCGGGGCCTATTCGGTGCGTATCGTTCCGATTGTCGGTTGGATTTTTGTCGGACTCGGGCTGGTTTCGGTTTTTCTGCCGACTTCTTACGGCAACTTTATAATGGCCATTGGTTTTGGAGCATTGCATGTGGTTTTTGGATTGATTGTAGCGAGGAGGTATGGCGGGTAAAGTGCAAAAGTCAGGAGCGTTTGCGTAAGCGAATGCGTGTGTGCTGACTGATAATTTACGCATCGGCTCACGCCGACGCTACTGACACAAACTTATGAGAACAAAGGGAAATCTAGCATTAGTCAATGACGAGGATGAACCTGTGAGTCTAAAGCAGACGGCGGCTATCGAAAAAGCGGCTGAAACTGTTTCCAACGAACTCGACAAACTCATCCACGAGCGAATGCGTCTCGGCATAATTTCAGCATTGGCGGCAAATAAGAGTTTGACTTTCAACGATTTGAAAAGTCTTTTGAATACGACCGACGGGAACGTCAGCGTTCACGCCCGCAAACTCGAAGAAGCAGGTTATTTAGTTTGTGAAAAATCCTTTAACGGACGAATTCCATTGACCGAATACCGAATCACGGAGGCGGGACGCGAGGCTCTCAACCGGTATTTGAACCATATGGAAGCTTTGATCAAGGCGATGAAAAGACAATAAGAAATTACGAATTACGAATTACGCGTACGAGTTGCGCCCTTGAGGCGCTAGTTGTCGGTGATTACTCAAGGCTAAAGTAATTTACATGCCTGATCACAGCGGAGGCTGAAAGTTGTTGAGCTATTTTCGAGCATGGATGAGTTGAAAATTACGAATTACGAATTACGAATTACGAATTACGAATTACGAATTACGAATTACGAATTACGAATTACGAATTACGAATTACGAATTACGAATTACGAATTACGAATTACGGAGTGATGTTAGTAGTTTTGATAATGTTAATGACGATCGCCAGGTAATGTGCAGGAGAAAAACACAAAGGAAGAAAAGCAGATTCTTAACAAACTGGTGAAAAACCGGTCAAACTTCGTGGACAAAAAATCTTATGAAAACTTTATGAAAACTTTTGATGTAGTAATAATCGGTGCGGGTTTAGCCGGACTTCAATGCGCAAAGTTGCTCAGCCATCGAGGCGCAAAAATTTTGCTGGTTGACCGCAAAAGCGACTTGAAAAAGGGAATTCATACGACCGGAATTTTCGTCCGTAAAACCTTTGAAGACTTTGAGTTTCCGCCCGCAACGCTCGGCAAAGCGGTGCGAAATGTGACGCTTTATTCGCCCAAATTAAAGGCCTTGAAGTTAGAAAGCAAAGACGATGAATTCCGGGTCGGAAAAATGGGCGCGCTTTATG
>JANOEF010000336.1:0-2646 GCA_031413075.1 Acidobacteriota bacterium
CAATACTCAGAAAGCAGCAATAGCATAGCCACGATCGTGAAACACCTTTGGGGCAACATGATGAGCCGATGGTCCGACTTCCTGACCTCCGACGGGGAAAAAGAGTGGCGCCCGCGTCCAGGTTGAGCATCCGGTGACCGAGATGGTGACCGTCGTAGATATCGTTCGGCAACAGATTCGAATTGCACAGGGCGAAGAACTCGGATTTAAACAAGAAGATGTTGTAATGTTCGGGCATTCAATCGAATGTCGGATCAATGCCGAAGATCCGGTTAAATTTACCCCTTCACCGGGAAAAATTACTGCCCTCAATCTCCCGGGCGGACCCGGAGTGCGGGTTGATACAGCTGTTTATCCAAACTATGTTGTCCCGCCCCATTATGATTCGATGATTGCGAAATTGATTGTTCACGCCCGAACCCGCGAGATTGCGATTGCCCGGATGCGAAGGGCTTTAGAAGTAATGGTAGTAGAGGGGATTAAAACTACGATTCCGCTTCATTTAAGGATAATGAACGATGAAAAGTTTCAAAAAGGAGACTTTTCAACCAAGTTTATGGAAGAATTCAATTAGTGAATATTGATAATAGGTAATAGATAATGGATAATAAAACAAATGATTTTTTGATTATCAATTTTCAATTATCAATTTTAAATATATCTTTCGCGGTTTCGACTGCGTAAAAGGAGAGACTAAACTAAAGCATTATGGCGACAGTTAAAGAAACAAAAGAACAATTAGTAACAGATTTTCAATTACATAAGAATGATACGGGTTCTTCGCAAGTTCAAATTGCGTTGTTGACGCAGCGTATCACCGAGTTGACAGCGCATTTCCGAATTCACAAAAAAGATAATAATTCTCGACGAGGTTTGCTCAAGTTAGTCTCGCAACGGAGAAAACATCTGGATTATCTTAAACGAACTGATATTGGACAATATCACGAAATGGTCAAACGACTTGGTTTAAGAAGATAGGAAAACTATCAAATGACATCTTCGAGTCATTGCAAAAATGTTTCCTTCGTAAGATTTGCAAGTAGTTGCTGAACGTGACAGCGTAAAGCTACTAACAAAAGGAAACAGTCGTTAAAATAAAAAATTAAACGACGGCAGGAGCTATCACGGCGAGGCTTCTGCCGTTTTTGTATGAAAAAATAGCTAACGGTGATCAGTTTTCAGCTATCAGTCGCATTTAATAGAATTTGTCATCGAACAATTTTAACAGATTCAGGCTGAGCTCTAAGAATTCAAAACTGAAATCAAAAAGCTAAAGAAAAAATATGGAGAAAAAATGCCACAGAAAAAATACTTAAAAGAATCAATTAAATTGGGTGACGGCGAATTAACAATCGAAACCGGAAAAGTTGCCAAACAGGCAGATGGAGCGGTTGTCGTCAGATTTGGGGAAACAATGCTCTTAGTGACCGCGGTCAGTGCCCGAACGCCCCGAGAAGGATTAGATTTTTTCCCGCTGACGGTTGAATATCGTGAAGCAACCTATGCCGCCGGGCGGATCCCCGGCAATTATTTTCGGCGCGAAGGCAAGCCGAATGAAAAAGAAACTCTCACTTGCCGTTTGATTGACCGTCCGGTGCGTCCGTTGTTTCCCGAAGGATACAAGTATGAGACTCAGATTGTCGGGACAGTTATCTCGGCTGATAATGCCAATGACCCGGATGTGCTGGCCATTACCGGAGCTTCATGCGCTTTGTATTTGAGCGATATTCCTTTTTTGAACCCCATTGCGGCAGTTCGGGTCGGCATCGTGGATGACAAATATATTATCAATCCGAGTTATGATGAACGGCGAAACTCAAGCTTGAACTTGGTCGTGGCCGGAACCGAAGAAGCGGTCGTGATGGTCGAAGCCGAAGCTCAGGAAGTTACCGAAAACGTCATGGTTGAAGCCTTGATGTTGGCGCATAAAGAAATCAAACGCCTCTGTTTATGGCAACGTGAACTTGGCAAAGCTCTCGAAATCACCAAACGTGAATTTGTTCCGGCTCCGCTCGACGAAGATTTAATGGCTGAGATTGAAAAGAATTTTGGCCAAAGAATGAGTGAAACTCTCGACACGACCGGCAAGGATAAAATCAGTTCTTACGCCGCCATTGACGCACTTAAGAAAGAAGTCGTGGAAAGCTATCCCGAAGATCATGCGGAAAAACGGGCGATGGCCGGTAAGGTTTTCGGTGTCCTCAAAGAAAAGATTTTCCGCGAAGATATGCTCGGCAAACGACGTCGTCCGGATGGGCGGAAATTCAGCGAAATTCGTCCGATTTCTTGCGAAGTCGGTTGGTTGCCGCGAGTTCATGGCTCGGCGCTTTTCACCCGGGGTGAAACGCAAGCCATTGTGACCAGCACTTTGGGAACGAAGATGGACGAGCAATTCACGGATGATTTAGAAAAAGGCGAAGTTAAAAAACGCTTTTTGCTCCACTACAATTTTCCGCCGTATTCGGTTGGCGAAGTTGGACGGATCGGCTTTACCAGCCGCCGCGAAATCGGTCACGGCAATCTGGCCCGGCGTGCGTTGGAAGCCATTCTGCCGACTGAAGCGGAATTTCCCTATACTATCCGCATTGTTTCAGATATTACCGAATCGAACGGTTCCAGTTCAATGGCCTCGGTTTGCGGCGGTTG
>JANOEF010000337.1:0-8041 GCA_031413075.1 Acidobacteriota bacterium
GTTTGACATAAAGTTTATGGCTTTATTACTTTTAACTCGCCGTTCTGCAATGCCTGAAAGCACTTTTCGGAAAGTGTATCATTTGAGTCGGGGATAAAATAATAGAAACCGATTTTTAACCCAACCGCGTTATTATGTAAATCCATCTCTTTTTCTTCAGGCGGTTGCCCCTCTTTGGTTTCGTGCGCGTCAGTAAAGAGTTTTGCCCAAAAACTACCAATATCGCGGGCAAGCACCGCCGACCAAAAGCAATGCCGAAAAGCATCACATTTATCATTGTGGCCTTGATAGCCAAACCGCCGCACCGCTTCGTTAAAAGCCGTATCTTTACTCATTTTGACAAGTGCTGCTTTGATGAGACCCATTCCGGCAATGACCCCTTTTTCGGCAGGTGTCAATTGACCCCACTGATCATACATTCCCATAAAACTTCTCCTTTTTTATTGTAGGACTTACGCAGTTGAAACATTGTTAAACACAGCTTTGTTGAAAATAAGAGACTTAGAGCAATTCAATTTTCGCGAAAATGCTCATAAGTTACTGATTTTTCGTTCAACTGCGTAACTCCTATATTGAAACACATTTAACCAAGACCGAAATCATATTCTAGTTGGCGGCGGCATGGACAGCGCGTTATTGATGAGATAAATCCCCCCAGCCTTTGCAGAAAAATTAGCTCTCGTTCGTAATAGCCTAGCAGTTCATCCCGCATTTAATTAAAAAATGATTGGAATCAAACAGTAATCAAAGGTCTTTCCGCAGTTTGCAGCAGATACTGAGTCGAAAAATAATTATAATCGTATGTTTCTGTGCCGGTTAAAGGATTGTTGATAATTATTTCAGTATCAGAAATTCCTTTGATCACAATCCAATGACCACTTGCTTGACCAGCCCAAGCGCCGGCATAAATGACAGGAGCTTCGTTCAGCAAATTCCACATTCCCTCGTTGGTGACCGACGCATAATAGGCACTGAAACCTAAAGCTGATGCGATTTCTTCTCTTTCGGTAGCGGTCGCACCGATACCATTGTTGGCATCATAAATTGCCTTTGCTCTGGCGTTCTCCGATGGGTCAATCAAATAAGAACGCTGCCCCATCCGGCGGAAATAACTGACCACCATTTGAAATGAAGAATACCAACAGGCCCATGTTTGCGGTTGAATGATCACCGGAACATTATGGTAAATACTAGTATTCATAGTTTAACCTCTTTACTAAAATAAATCAGTTTTTGGCACAAGTAATTTAAGAAGAGTTTATCACGTCCTGCACGAATTCAGTCTTCGGCGGCGATTGGCGATGCGGCATCTTTTAAGTTTTCCCACTCTTGAATCTGCGCCTTGATTTGATCTTCGCTTTTACCCTTTCCTTGAGCCCAGTCAGTATAATAACGCAAATCGCTCACAAACGGGATATAGCCGCCGAAACAAATAACGATAATTTCATTCGGGTCATTTTCCGAATTATAAAACCCGTAATTTTTCCCCTGTCCTAATTTCCACCAACCATAGCCGCCCCGGATATAAACTGAATCATTTCTCGGTTTCATATAATCCAGGTCAACTACATATTTACTTTGCGCGCCACTTCTGATAAGTCTGACTCGCCAATCATCCCAACCATCTCCATCTTTGTCGCCTCCCGAATAGGCAAACCAGACATCATGACGACTGCTATTTACAACTGAATTTGTAAATCCATACATATTAATAACCCTTCCTAAAATATAGTTTTAAACTATATTTTGGTTGGCAACGGAACGGCCGGCGCGGTATTGATTAATGAGTGTCGGCTGAAAAAATTTCCGCTGGCCTCTACTGCCACATCTCGGCCCGGATTGCGTCCGACCGAGCTACTGACAAACTCGCTCCCGCCGGCGATGTAATTGACGATCTGGTCATTGTTTCTGAACATAGCTGAAAAACTTGCCCCGCCCACCAGCGGAGCCGGATTGATGGTGCTGGCAGAAAGCCGGGTGGCGACTGAACAATAGGCCGCCAATCCGCCTCCGAGCGAATGTCCGCACAGATGTAAGTTTTGCTGATGCGTCCCCTTGCATTGCAACACAATCAACAGAGATTGCGAATACTGCGGCGGAACACCGCCCAATACTTGGGCAATATCAACCGCCACATCCAGCAGCGAATCCGTTCCGGCAAAAGACAAGACAATTTTACCGTTACCCGCAATTAAAATTGCTTTAAATCCGGTAATACTAGAATGCCAAGTCATCGAAATACTCCAGGTTGAACCGTCAGGGAAGCGATAAGACTCTCCCGCCTCTCCATCATAGGCTAAATAGCAGGTTGATTTTGTCTCAGCAAAAGTTATATTCGGCATAATTGAATTTAGTTCCAGCCGTTAATCAATCCTTCGATTGGGTTTCTGCCATAGTCTTGTGACCAAACCATGGCACCGGATGGATTGTATTTAACGACCAATCCTTCAAAGTCATCAATCTCATTTTGTCCGAGCCATAGATCTCCGACTTGGTGAGTAGTGGCGGCAACCACATACGTATTGGCGGCACGCGCAATCTCTTGACAAAAAAGATTTCCGTCTCCGTCTCCGGAGGTTCCCGGAGTTGTAATTCTGGCAGTTCCACAAGCAGTTATCCAAATATTAGCTACTTTGCCACGCAAAACTGAAAAAAGACTCGTGTGAGCACGCTGAATGCCGGTTCCGAGACTCAGCCCGAAGCCGCCGGTTCCACTTCGGGATGTATTATTATACCAACCGTGACAATTGATAATTAAAACTCTTAAATATCCGTCCGGTGCACCGCTGGCAACACTCGCACACCAGCCGAGAATGTGACCTGGATTATCATTTACCGGAACGTCCCAGGTGTTCCACATTCGATATTTTGCGCCGGGAACATCATGAGAATTAAGTGCCATTGATGGTTGTGGGATAGTAATGCTCATAATCTATTTCTCCTAATCGAAATTTTTTCCCAAATGTAGGTTTAAATATTTTCTTTGATTTCAAATGATCCGCTTCCGAGTTCTAAAACCGTATCAAAAGCGATCGGTTCCGGAGCAGGTTCAATATCAAGTTGGGCTTCGATATGAAAGCGTAAAGATTTATCCAAATTACTGATCGGTTGAAGCGTGACCTTGACATTGATAAATCTTGGCTCAAAAATTTCGATAATATTTTCTAAAGATTTGGTTAAACGCAGTTGTTCATCAAGATTTTTGGCACTCAATCCAGTAATGTCGGGTAGTCCGTAAACAGCTACCGATTTGTTGACTTCTTCCAAATTTTCGTCTATTTCGCCCGGATAGGCTCGACAGTTTAAGAGCCATTCTAAATCACGTTTAATAAACTGTTTGTATTCTTTTAATGATTTCAAGCGTGATTTCGGAGCTTCTTTCGATTCTTTCGGCTCGTAGTCAATCAACCGGTCAAGCACCGAAGGGGTTAGCCGATATTCATGTTCTTTTCGTGACATTCTTAATCCATGATAAAAATCGGAAAAGCCATACCGTTATCTCTCGAGATAACGGTATGGGCTTGGTGTTCAAAAAACACAAGAGGTCTGTAATTATTATGTTCCAACGCCAGTGCTTTGGTCGTAGGATGATTTCGCAGCTGATTGAACTGTACCGTCATCGCCCTGCTCACTGTAATCCACGCTGACTTTCTTATAATTGAAAGAAATTTGAACATGCGGTAAGAGATCGCTTCCGTTTGATCCGCCTTCTTGGCAAGAAGCAATAGTCAAATATTCAAAATCTACGGTGTAGTAAGGATATGTGGTCGCATCGCCACCCCCTTTACGGCAAACCAATTTGGCAGTTGCCGGGTGAGATTTGCAAAACATTGCCTTGAAAAGCTGAGCTGATGCTTTGCCGTTTTTGCAAACAAAGTGAAAGTCTTGCATTGAAACTTTCCCGGCACCGCCACCGCCGCCGGTATCATAACTACCCGAGTTGCTTCCGCCCCATGACCACGATTCAATGTCAATGTAATTGACAAAACCTTCTTGTTTTGTTTCACCCTGAATTCCGTCAATAAGCAATAAATAATCTGTTTGTGCCATTTTATGTTTTCTCCTTAATATATCTTGTTTTTGATTACGAGATTGTTACTTTCGTTCCAATCTAAGCCAAGCCTTTTTGCGTCTCCGACGAGTTCCTTGCTCGCTCACATTTAGAAGACGAGCAAGAAACCGTATTTTGCTTAAATTTTGCGAAAAACCTTAAGTTTTATTTCGCTTTATTTAGCTGGTGGCGGCAAATCGGCAACCAAACGCAACGAAACCGAAAGTTCGTCGAGTTGAAAGTGCGGTCTTAAGAAAGCCACTGCTCGATAACAACCAGGTTTGCCGGGGATTTCGACCACATCTACTCGAGCTTCGCGCAAAGGTTGTTTAGCTTTGTGCTCGGCAGCGACATTATCGCTGGCAATAACATATTGTTTAATCCAACGATTCAGGAACCTTTCCGCATCGGTTCGGGACATAAACGAGCCGACCTTGTCACGCATCATTGATTTCAAATAATGGGCGAACCGGGAAACAGCCATAATATACTGCATCTGGGTTGAAAGCCGGGCGTTTGCATTAGCTGAATCCGTGTCATATTTCTTAGCTTTACTTGCGGATTGAACTGCAAAGAATGCCGCGTAATCTGTTCCTTTGCAGTGAACCAGCGGAATAAATCCATTGTCGGCAAATTCTTTCTCGCGACGGTCGGTGATAGCCACTTCGGTCGGGCATTTCATCGCCACTTCGCCTTCATCCGTTTCAAAGGTATGAGTTGGCAAGCCGTCAACCAGACCACCGCCCTCAACTCCGCGGATTGCAACGCACCAACCGTGCATCGCAAACGCTTCGGTCAAACGAACTCCGAGTGCATATGAAGCATTGCTCCACAAATATTTTTTATGATCGGTGCCGTCCACATTTTCTTCAAAGTTGAAAGTCTCAGTAGGTTTAGTGGCCGCTCCATAGGGGACACGCCCTAAGACGTGGGGCAAGGTCAGTCCGACATAGCGTGAATCTTCACTTTCGCGGAAACTGCGCCATTTAGCATATTCCGTGCGGTCAAAAATTTTTGCAACATCACGCACTTCGTTCATTTCGTGGAATTCATCCCATCCGAACATTCCGGATGACGCTGCGCTAAAGAACGGGGCATGGGCAGCGGCGGCTACCTGGGAAAGTTTTTCCAAAAGTGCCAAATCCTGCGGATGATTACCGAATTCAAAGTCGCCAATCAAGGCTCCGTAGGGGGCACCACCGAAAGTTCCATATTCTTCTTCGTAGATTTTTTTGAAAAGTGCCGATTGGTCAAAATCCAGTGCCCGTTCAAAGTCTTTGAGAAGTTCTTTTTTCGTAGCATTCATTACCCGAATTTTCAATTGTGCACTGGTCAAACTATTAGTCACTAAATGATGCAAGCCACGCCATGAGGCTTCGAGTTTTTGAAATTCCTCTTGGTGCAAAATTTCATTCAGTTGAGCTGACAGCAATCGGTCAATTTCGGCGATACGGGAATTGATGGCGACATCCATATTTTTGGACATCGTCAATTCGCCGGCCATAACACTGCTGACAAATTCCGAAATCATATCCTTGGCACGTTCTTTTTGAAAATCATCGCGTGCCATTCTGCCTTCAGTCAAAATCTGGTCAAGTAAGCTAGCTTCTTGTTCCTGAGTTTCGACAGCGGCGGCTTCTTGTCCTTTTTTCTCAGCCATTTTTCTTATTCCTCCTTCTTATCTAAACCGAGCGAATCGCTCAGTTGCTTTTGTTGGTCGGCATTCTTAATAATATCTTCCAGCATACTTTCCAGTTTTTCGTTACCATCCATCTTGGAACGCAGGTCAGAAAGTTTTTGACGTGCCTCAACCAGACGGCGAAGCGGTTCCACTTGCTGAGCAATATTATCCGGTTCAAAGTCTTCGATGCTGCTGAATTTGAGGTCAATTCCCAATTTGCTGTCATCGTCTTGCAATTTATTATCAGTTGTAAAAGCCACCCGTGGTTTCATCCCGGCCATTACCTGGTTAAAGTTATCCTGGTCAATTTCGATAAACTTACGGTTTTTGAGAGCCGGCAATGGTTCTTCGGGTTTCCCGACAAAATCACCCAAAACTCCCAGTACAAAGGGTAGTTCCTTTAACTCTATTGCGCCGCCGACCTCAACATCATATGTAATATTGACGCGGGGGGGGCGAACTCGTTCCAGTCTGTGTTGCAAACTTTCTTTTTTAGGCATATCAATAGCTCCTTTTTTGTTTTTTTATTATCTAAGACTAATGTTTAGAAACTCTCTTTTACGATGATTCCTAGGAATCAGGCGCATTTGTATTAAATCCAAGTGTTTGGCGCAAATTGAACATCATCTGCTCATCTTTGATGACATCCTGCAACCAAAGCTCAAGAGGCATATTACCCCATTTAACCGCTCGCTGCACCAGATATGCAACCGGGCTGTGTGGTTCGTTTTCACGAAAATATTTGGCAATCTCTTCCAGTCGTTTGAGGGCATCTTTCCGGTTCTGAATGGCACCGACCGCGACGGCTCCCTTTTTGACCATGACCATCTCGCCGTCTTCACCGACTTCGGTTGTTTCGACAACTTCTTCATCGGCTTCATCAGGTTCGGCTAAACGCTTGTCTTCGAGGACTTTGCCGACAACACTGCGAATTCCGTCCAATGATTTTTCGAGTTCGCGGATGGATGGCATCTGGTTCCGGTCAAATTTTTCTTCGTTAGTTTTGTCCAACGATTTTAATTCGTTCCAACTTTCTTCCAGTGCTAAATTCAACTGTTCGTAAAAAGTCCGGTTGCCGGAAGCCGTGGCAGAACGCCACATATCGCCGGTAATTCTTCTTTCCTCCTCGGCCTGTTTTCTCAAAGCCTTCATTTTTTCCTGCTGTTCAAAAGGCAAAGTATCAATATTGTCGGGAATATTGAAATTTTGCGACTCTTCGAAAGCAATATAATTTAAGCCTTGACCGGCGGTCAGCGGAACTTTTTTGATGCTGATGGCCAGCGTTTTATCGAGCCACGACATTGCATTGGCTCGCGCTTCCATATCGCCTTCATCAATTTCGGGATGAAATGTGTCCCAAAATTTTTCTTCAATTTGGCGAATTAAACTGAGACCATCGCGCAGCCCGACAAAGCCATTTTGTCCGGCGAGGGCTTCGCAGAGCCAAACACAAATTTGAATATCTTTGGTTTGGGTCGAGAGTGCAGGAACTGCCAAACTGACCACTTTGCGAAAATCGGCAACTTTTATTTCGGTTTGCCATTCGCCTTGCGGCACATCCTTGTCCGCCCGCCGGGACTCACGGATTTCATCGTAAAGCCCGGAATATTGTTGCGATTCACCCGAAGGACTTTCTTCCGAAATTGGTTTGAGTAATGCCTCAAAATCAATGACTGAGGCGGCTGATTCAACATTTGCCATGAGCTAATTTATTCCTCCTCCACCGGGACTGCCCCACCAGGTACCGGGCAGGGTTTCACAAGTGCTTGAAGTGCAACGGGTCACTGAACCTTCCATACCCGGGAAGAATGGACGCTGGTTTGCAGTTCCTGCCTCAACCGGAACTCCCAGAACACGGGAAACTTCTTTTAACAAATTCTCGCCGGCAGTTCCGTTCCCGGTGCGACATCCGCCTAAAGTGACAACCGCGTTGTGCGAAAATTTACGACTTAAGCGACTTAAATGATGTTCCGAATTGCCCTTGAGTCTGCTGGTTGCAGAATCTATTTGCAAACTTAAATCTCCGGTTGACTCGCGGGTGGGTCCACATCCGATAGACTGATAGCCGGGAGAACCGTGTCCTCCGATAAATAAACTTCTAATTGAGTTCCCTCCGACCCGCCGCAGAACTTTGTCCACCATATCTTGAACACTGACTACCGTAATGTCGCCAACGGTAAAGAGGCTATCTAACCAGTCAACCGCATCGCTATTACCATCAATCACATAGATATATAAATTCCGTCCCATATTTCGACTAAACCTCTGTAAAAATAATTTCTCTCAAATCTAAAATCGGCTCATCTTTG
>JANOEF010000338.1:0-2050 GCA_031413075.1 Acidobacteriota bacterium
GGAATTGATTCAGCCTTAACGGGTACTGACCAATTGCTAAAATGTTGGGCAAGAGCCACCATATTAAAAGTAATAGTAAATATGATACTGATCAAAATAGTCAGCAATTGTTTGGTTTTCATAGTTTTTCTCCGTTATTACAAGAAATACTTTAATTAGGTGGATGCTCTATCGTCGCATTCGTTTTAGCGATAGCCACCGAACTTTTGATCGAGAGTAAATTGTGATCTCTACATTTATTAGCGCGACAGTTTTGCAACAGAGCAGTCAAAATTTGTAAAAAAATTGACTTTTGGGCTAATTAGGCATACTTTTAGGCAATAAAAGAAATATTTCTCAAATGAGACGCGACCTAATGACTGAAAAAGTGCATCCGCTACGCGAAATAACCGAACAGTTGCAAAAATGGAGTGACGGGCAAGATTCAGAAATTAACAATAACCTGCTGAATCTGGTCTATGACGAACTGCGACGACAGGCTCATCGTTATTTGCAAAAAGAACGTATCGGACACACTTTGCAAACTACTGCTCTGGTTCACGAGGCTTATCTCAAACTGGTCAAACAAAATAATGTTTCATGGGAGAGTCGTTCGCATTTTTTCGGGGTAGCGGCAACCATGATGCGGCGGATTTTGATTGATTATGCCAAAACTAAACATCGCCTCCGACGTGGTGGCAAACAAGAAGATTTGCCGCTTGAGGCGGCTTTAACGATTGCTATCAGTAGCGAAAATAATTTTGACTTGTTGGTACTGGATGAAGCGTTAAATCGTTTGGCTGAAAAAGAGTCTCATCTGGCAAAAGTCGTTGAATTGAGATTTTTTTGTGGCTTAGAGGTAGCGGAAACGGCGAAAGTCTTAGGCGTTTCCGAATCCACCATCAGACGTGATTGGGCGATGGCCAAGGCTTGGCTCCGCCGTGAATTAACGCGATAAAAGCAGTTGTAGTTGGCGGTAGCAATTGGCAATAAATCCATTGGCGAAAGACTAACAAAAAAATGGCAGATAATAATTGGCAAAAGGTGAGAGAGATTTTCGATTCGGTTCGGCGTTGCCAGCCAGAAGAACGTCAAAATTACCTCATTAAAGCCTGCCATGGCGATCAAACTCTGCTCGTCGAAGTCGAATCGCTGATGTCAGCCTTAGATTCTGCCGAAAGTTTTATGGAAACGCCTGCTGTTGCTAAAGTTGCGGGTGTCATCTCAGCCGAAACAAAGAAACTCGAAACGGGGAAATGTTTCGGACATTACGAAATAATCAAACAAATCGGCGTGGGCGGAATGGGTGAAGTTTATCTGGCCAAAGACAAAAAACTTGACCGAAAAGTTGCCATCAAAATTCTCAACGAACAATTCAGTCAGGACGAATCGAGTCTCAACCGCTTTATTCAGGAAGCAAAAGCCGCCTCGGCCTTAAATCATCCGAACATTTTGACGATTTACGAATTTGGAGAAAGCGAAGACGCACATTTCATCGTCAGCGAATTTATCAAGGGTCACACTCTGCGTGAAATGCTCATAAAAAAATTGTCGCCAATCGTAGAAGTTCTGGACATCGCCATTCAAACTGCCAAGGCATTCTCGGTGGCCCACGAAGCCCATTTGATTCACCGCGACATCAAGCCGGAAAATATCATGATTCGCCCTGATGGTTATGTGAAAATTTTGGATTTCGGTTTGGCAAAACTGATTGGGCAAAACAACAGGTCAATTCTCGGTTTGGAAGATGTTACAGCCAAGCAAAACCAAACGGCGAAAGGTGTCATTTTGGGAACAGTCAATTATATGTCGCCCGAACAAGCCAAAGGTGAAAAGGTTGATGAACGCACCGACATTTTCAGTTTCGGCGTGGTGATTTACGAAATGCTGACGGGCAGAACGCCGTTTGCAGGAAATTCCGTTTCGGAAACTTTTGCCAATCTTCTCAATGCCGAACCGCAGCCCTTGGCGCATTTTGCTTCGGAAATTCCCGCCGAATTGCAGCGCATCGTTGCCAAAATGCTCCGCAAAGACAAGAACGCCCGCTATCACACGATGAAAGGGTTGTTGG
>JANOEF010000339.1:0-1918 GCA_031413075.1 Acidobacteriota bacterium
GAATGGTATCCGTATTCGGGCGTAGAACTGTTGACGCATTTTCCGGTCGCGATGGCCGCCATGCTCATCGGCTACGTTTTATTTGCGCCTAAGAATAACAAATTACCGGAAAAAGCGACGTTTTTTCTGACCTTTGTCACCATTTTGCTGGTTTCGCAATTTCGCTCCAAACGCTTTGCCGAATACTTTCCGCCGTTTGCGATTCTCTTTGTCGGATTTGCCTGGCAAGCGTTCCAGATTCCCAATGTTTTACAACTTCCCGATGATTTTAAACGTGAGATCGAGCCGTTTTTGGATGCCGACAAAAAGACCGAAAAACATCGTCATCTCCAAATATTCAAACAGGTGGCGGGTTGGAGTCTCGGTATTTTGTTCTGCCTTTTGCTGATTTACAATTTTCGCGGGGTTGATCAATGGGGACTCAAACAGGAAGGGATGATTACCAGCATCAGCACCAATGAGCCCGATGGTAAATATCAGGAAGCGATGGGCTGGCTCAATGAAAATGTGCCCGAAGGCGAGCGGATTTTTAACTGTAATTGGGATGATTTTCCGAAAATGTTTTATTACAGCACAAAGTTCTCATATGTTTATGGCTTGGATCCTAATTATCTTTATTCAAAAAATCCCGACCTTTACAAGCGTTTGACCGAAATCACCGGCGGCAAAGTAGATGATCCGGCACCCGAAATCCGTGATAAATTTGGGGCTAAATACATCTTTACCGACGCCAAAGAAAATACCGATATGGTGGCCAAAGCTCTCGAAAGCGGCTGGTGCGAAAAGGTTTATGACGATGACGAGGCCATCATTCTGAAAATTCGTGACCAAAAAGGCGAAGCGCCGAAAGAATCAAAGGATGATGATGCCGAATCACAATTGACCGAAGAAGAAAAAAAACAACTCGACGAAGAGATGAAAAACGAAGAGAAAAAAGTTAACAAGCGAGCGAATGTTGAGGAAGAGGTCGAACCGTAATTCAGTCATGGTTGGGAGTGACCGAAACCTGTTCGGAGTTTTAACAAAACAACTAAAAATAGGCATTTAGGAAAATTTATGAAAGCCCAAATTTTGTTATCTGGTTTATTTATTTTGTTTTCGATATTTGGTTCGAGTTGTGCGTCGCAGATTATTTTGAACGATAAAAATCCGACTCCGGTGCCGGTCGGAGAGTCAACTCCCGAACCCAAAGTAGATGACTTTGAAGCTCGTTTGAAACAAGTGGAAACCGGAAATTTCGGGTATGTTTTTGCTTTTCGGCGCAAAGATGCGGGTGAATTCAACAGTGAGGATATTGGCTATTTTCGGGTAAATTTGCCTGAGGAAACCAATCAAAAAATTTTAACTGCTGATAAAAGAGCTCTCGTCGTCGGCTCAAATTTCGCTTTTCCGCCCGAAAACCTTGACGCACTCAAAAAACGGTTTAAGATGGAAGATTATTCGCCAAAAAAAGAAACAACCGGTGAAAATAATCATTAAACAAAATGGCTGACAAGAAAATTCGAGAATTGAAACAAACCGCCCGGAGAGTTTTTCTGGACTCGTCGAGTCCTTCAACCCAATCAATTTTGCGGGTAGTTCTAGTAGTGTTTTTAGGTATTCTATTGGTTGGAATTCTTGGTTTATCACTCTACTGGCTCAAGAGTTTGATTTTTTTGGTGATTCTCTCCATCTTTTTTGCCTACTTGTTGAACCCGTTAGTTAAACTGATCAGATTGCCATTCAAAGAGCGTCATCTCGAAAAATTGATGCCGCGGAGCCTGGCGATTGTTCTTTCATATCTGATTGTTTTTACGGTTTTAGGCATCTCAATTTCGTATCTCGCGCCGCGCATTGCCGATCAAGCCCGACAATTGGCGGGCAACGTGCCGGCTTATACCTCCTCGATTCAAACCTGGGTTAAAGGGATCAGTAACCG
>JANOEF010000340.1:0-7869 GCA_031413075.1 Acidobacteriota bacterium
CTGAAAGGGGGAAACTAACGATAAATCGGACTTTTGCCAGGCAATCCGGTTGTTGATAAAAATGTCGCTTGGTTCATTTGGATAGGAAAATTGTTGAGTGAAACGAGTTTTTCCATCACGGAATGAAATGATTTGGGTTGAATATTTTCCTTTGGGGCCGAGGCAATCGGCAAAAACTTCGATACTCCGGATTTTTTTGATTTCGGTGGCCGCGCCGACCGCTTCGATGGCCGAAGAAAAAATCCGGTCTAAATCATTATCCCGGGCTGAAATAGTCGAATAGCTCGCGCAAATGACGCAAATTATAAAGAAACCGGTCAAAGTATTTTTTGCTTTGTTCATAGAAAATTAGACGACAGTCGAGGCGATTTTGTTCCGGATTAACCGTGAAATTTTGTTAAAAAATCTGCCAACGCGCGGCCTAAACTTTCTAATTTATGTTGGACGAACTCGGCTTTGGCCGAGCCGTCTTCATTAAAGGCTTCATGAGCCTTACCGAGTGCAAATTCGTCGGGCAAAACGTGAACCCCCATCGTTCCCAAAATTGATTTTACGGTCGGAAGGGCACGAATTCCGCCTAGTCCGCCCGGGGAGGCGCTCATCACAACCGCCGCCTTATCGGCGTAACCGGCACCTGCCTGACGCTCTGAATGCGGTCGTGAAGTCCAGTCAATAAATGTCTTGAGCGTTCCCGAAATACCGCTGTTATATTCGGGCGAGGCAATTAAAAAACCATCGTGGGCAAGCATCAATTCCTGCAATTTGACGGCATTTTCCGGCAACCCGCTTTCGGCTTCGAGATCGCCATCATAAAGCGGAACCATAAAGTCTTTCAAATCAATAAGAGTGACTTCGGCGCCTGCTTTGATCGCACCTTCGACGGCGATTTTGAGCATCTTTTTGTTTAATGAATCCTTTCGCAAGGCTCCGGCAAAGGCTAAAATTTTTGGTGTATATGACATATTTTGATTTTGGATTTTAGATTTTGGATTTTGGATTTTGAAATTCGTAATTGTATTTCGTAATTACAAACTTTTCTTTCAACTTATTCAAGTATTCCGGTTACTGTGGAAACCATCTGAATCGGAAAATTAGGCGAATCCAAAATCGCCAATCCAAAATCTAAAATCGGTATAAGTTTGCCACAGATTTATTGTAAATAAAATGTTTGGTTTGGACTTGCTCTTTCAAGATGGCTATAATCGCCGAAGTATTTTCATAATTCTAAAGCAAAACGAGGATAAAAATGTCGAAATTTACAATTTGGGTAATTGCAATACTGTTTTTTGGAGTTCAAATTAACGCGCAAATCGGTGCCTCTGGTGAAAAAAGTGGAAAAGGTGTGGTAGTTCTCAAAGCCGCCCAGATCATTGATGGGACGGGCTCGGAACCGATCAAAAACGGTATCATTGTGGTAACCGACAATAAAATTACCGCCATCGGCGCTAACGTCCAGATTCCGGCGGGCGCAAAAATTATTGATTTGGGTAACACAACACTTTTACCCGGTTTTATTGATGCTCATACACATTTAATTATGCGGGTTCTCGGCGATCCCGAAGGCGGAAACGCCCGTTTTCGTGATTACGATTCATTTGGGGCAATTCTCGGAGTCGGTCACGCCGAAAAAACTTTGATGGCCGGATTTACCACGGTTCGCAATGTGGGGGCCGGGAATTTTGACGATTTGGCTTTAAGAAAAGCTATCAATGACGGCTGGATTCCGGGACCCAGAATGCTGACTGCCGGACATTCGTTGGGCATTACGGGTGGACATTGTGACGAAAACGGATTTAAACCCGGCGTGGCAGACGGTGATTTCAAAACTGGCATTGCCGACGGTGTTGACCAGGTTCGCGCGGCGGTGCGGTACCAGATTAAATACGGTGCGGATGTGATCAAAACCTGTGCCACCGGCGGAGTTTTATCCGAAGGTGATGCGGATGGAGTGACCCAATACAGTTACGAAGAACTCAAGGTCATGGTCGAGGAGGCTGAAAAACACGAGCGCAAAGTCGCCGCTCATGCCCACGGAACAGAAGGTATCAAAATCGCCACCCGGGCCGGAGTCGCTTCCATCGAACACGGCTCGTTTTTGGACGAAGAGGGCGCAAAACTGATGGCACAAAAAGGAACCTTTCTGGTGCCGACACTTTTGGCGGGTGAAACAGTCGAAAGATTAGCCAAGACCGGGGTTTTGCGCGGGTTTCGCGGAGAAAAAGCCCTCGCCGCCGCCGCCGCTATGAGAAATGCGATTAAGATTGCGGTTGCCAATAAAGTTAAAATCGCGCTCGGTACGGATTCAGGAGTTTATCCGCACGGTTTGAACGGTCACGAATTTACTTTGATGGTCGAGTGGGGCGGAATGCGTCCGATGGATGCGATCGTTGCCGGAACTTCAAACAGCGCGAAACTGCTCGGCGTGGATAAAAATGTTGGAACTTTGACTGTCGGAAAATATGCGGACATCGTAGCCGTTGAGGGCAATCCAATGGAAAATATCAAAACTATGGAACGGGCGGTCTTTGTTATGAAAAACGGGGTTATTTACAAAGAAATAAAATAATTTTGAGCCGGGATTACCGAAAATCGGCAAAATCATTTAAAGTAAATAGATTGAGTAAAAGCAAATAAAGATGAGTTTATCCTAACAATTTGAAGTCGTAAGCACCACTGCACAATTAACAACGGACAATGGACAATGAAGAAAACCCAAAAACGAAAGTGACTCAACTATTTGCAAACTTTTCTTGATTTTCAAAAGGTCGTAAAACTTTTGCTGACCTGCTTAACAATTGCGATTGCGATATTTAAGTATAGAATAAGAGAAAATCGAAATCTCAAATTTTCAAATAATAATAATTAATAAAAATAAAAAGGAAAAAATAATAAAAAACAACAACAATGAGTAATTTAACTTTTGGAATTATCAAGCCGGATGCGGTGAGCAAAGGGCATACCGGAAAAATTATTTCCCGGATTTTGGGCGCAGGATTCAAAATTCGCGGGATGAAACTGATTCATCAGACGAAAGGTCAATCGGAAGGCTTTTACGCCGTTCACTCCGAACGACCATTTTTCGGCGAATTGACCGAATTTATGTCGAGCGGGCCGTGTGTGGTTCTGGCATTGGAAAAAGAAGGCGCAGTTCCGGCGTGGCGCGATTTGATGGGTGCGACCAATCCGGCAGAAGCGGCCGAAGGAACCCTCAGAAAAGATTTTGCGGGTTCAATCGGAGAAAACGCGGTTCACGGCTCGGATTCGGACGAAAATGCGGCAATTGAAATCGCATATTTTTTCAGCCGACTAGAATTAGTTTAGCCGTCATTACTAAAAGGCAAACGCCAGAGGTTGCAAAATCTTGCGCGTTTGCCTAACATTCAAGAAAGTTTTTCAAGATTTAATCAAAAGGACGATAAAACAATGAAAAAATGCCCAGTCTGTCAAGCGAATTTCGGTGACGAAAAAAGGTTTTGCCAAGTGGATGGAACGCCTTTGTTAGAGGTGGTTGAAAAGATAACCCCGCCTGAGGATCCATTTAAAACGGTAATTGGTGTTCCACCACCCACAACTTCGCCAAATATTTCTGATGATGCGATGAAAACTTTTGTCGTCAGCTCAGATAAAAAGGAAGAAGACCTCTTGCAGATCCCCGAAGTCTTTGACCCGATGAAAACAATGGTCGTCTCTGAACCGATTAAATTTGATCGTCCAACTACGCCGCCGCCGCCAAAGGTGACGAATGAGCCGGTAGTGCCGGCACCTGAGCCGCCAAAGTTTACCGAACCTAGTTTGAGTCCGCCTAATTTTAGGGATTTTTCGTCCAATGAACCGCCAAAAATTGATCCGCCAACCCCGTTTTCGCCGCCGACCAATGAACCGCCGAAGATTGTAGAATCACCGATTCCAAATCCTTTCAGCCCGCCTCCAACTATGGTCGAGACTCCGAAATTTGAGGCAACTCCGCCGCCAATTCAATCAACGCCAACGGTCGGATCACCGTTTGATCAACCTTTTAGTCCTTCGATTCCGTCTCCGTTCGACCAGCCGGTTGCCGCACCGCCGCCATTTGAGGAGCCGCAACCGATGCCAATGCAAGCTCCGCAGACATTTGGCAATTCGCCATTTGATCAGCCGGCCCAGTCTTTTGGTCAGCCAAATAATGACCCATTCAATCAACCGGTACAAAATGATGCCGGGTGGAATCCGTTGGCTCCGGCCGCCCCAAACTGGGGCAATCAACCCGTTGCCCAAGGGATGGGCGGAATCCCGTCAACTCCGGTTGGCGCCAGTGCCGGACAGGATAAAACGCTGGCTATAATTTCTTTGGTGGTAGGGATTATTGCATTACTTTCAGTTTTGCCCTCTATCCTTATCTGGATTTGCAGTATTGTTCCTTTTGGCTTGGGAATAGCAGCCGCAATCACCGGATTTTTGGCTAGAAGCCGTGCTAATGCCAATCCAAGTCAGTACAGTGGCGGAGGCTTAGGGATGTTTGGACTTATTCTCGGGGTTCTCTCCGTCATTGGTTCAGTCCTGGCAGTTGTCCTAACTTTTGTCTTAATCGGCTACATGGGAACTAGGTAGTCTTATCAAATAAATTATGTCTATCATCAGTGATGTTATAAATTCAACCAAAGCGGTTTTGAAAGGGATGCGAATCACGATTTCAAAACTTCCGCAAAAGAAATGGACGGTTCAATATCCGGATGTGCCGGTCACGGTTCAGCCGCGTTATCGCGGACAACATCTGTTGCACGTGGATGAGAACGGTAAGGAAAAATGTGTCGCCTGTTATCTGTGCGCGGCTGCCTGTCCGAGCGATTGCATCTATATCGAAGCGACCGACGATGCCCGTCCTTATGAGGAACGGGTCGGACGCGACGAACGTTACGCCAAAGTCTATAATATTGATTACGGGCGTTGTATCTTTTGCGGTTTTTGCGTTGAAGCCTGTCCGAAAGATGCGATCACACACGGCTACAACTTTGAGCTCTCGGTTTATAACCGGGCTGACCTGCTCAAAACTAAAGATGATTTATTGATCACCAAACAAAAGCAATCGAAGAATTACCGGGTGGCGTTGTCCACCGAGGATATTGACTCTGAGTTTAAGGAAGTTGATCCCGTCGGGATAAAATTTAGGCTGTAGTTTCAATGAATCCGGAAATTTTGGGATTCGGAGAATAGCTTTGGATTTTGATTTTGGAAAAGGTGAAGTCTGGTGTGAACGGCTTCGCCTTTTTTCGTTTTTTAGACAAACATAGCAACATTTTTTCTTGAAAAAGCATCTCTCATTTCGGATACTACCCTTCGGAGAATTAAAATATGTTCAAACTGAGCCCCATTTATATCTTTTTTGTCATTCTGATTTTATTTGTCCCGGTTGTTTTGGCGCAAACCGATGTGCCCCGGCAGACGACCTCCATTACTTATCCGCAAGATGAACTGGTGACAGTTCGGTTTCGCGGAACCACCCGTTTTCCGCGAATGACCGGAAGTGCAAAAATCAAACGTACCAAACGAAACGGCACTGAAATTGATCTGGCGGTCAATAAGATGCCGCGTCCGTTTGAGCTCGGCGCGGGCTATGCAACCTATGTTTTATGGGCCATTTCGCCCGATGGACAGGTTGATAATTTGGGCGAAATCAAACGGCGCGGCTTCTTTGAATTCGATTCAAAAATTTCGGTCACGACTCCGCTCCAAAACTTTGCCTTGCTGGTTACAGCCGAACCGCACTTTTTGGTTCGTCGTCCGAGCCGGGCGATTATGTTGGAAAATGTGACCGCGACCACGCAGACAGGAATGAGCGTTCCGATGACTAAAGCCATCCAATATTTTGGCAACTCGAGCGACTATTTTAATGATGCACGGACTCCGGAAATCGCAGAGACGGATTACTCACGAACCCCGCCGACCATTTTACAAGCCTATCAAGCCGTGGCCCTCGCAAAATTCGCCGGAGCACCAAGAGATGCGGCAGAAGAACTCCAAACGGCAGAAAATTCGCTGAAAATCGCCGAAGATTCGTGGAGGGCGGGACGCGAAGCAGACCAGATCGATACCACCGCTCGGCAAGCTGTGAGCCAGGCTGTCAAAGCCGAGGACACGGCCCGGCTGCGCAAGGAGGCGAGGGATAAACGAAACGAAAAATCCCGTCAGGATGCAGAATTGCAAAAGGCAGAAGATAAATACGAGGACGCTCTGCAACAAATCGAGAATCTCAAATTTGAACTTGCCCGCGAACAAAAAAACCGGGAACTGGTCGAACGCGATGCCCAGAACTACAATAAACAAGTCAGAGATTTGCGGGATGAAAATGAAAAATTGCGAACCGAGATAGAAAAAGCCCGAAACGAAGCGTATGAAGCGAAATTGCAGGTGGCCAAAACTGAAGGTGAAAAACAAGCCATCGAAAAACAGCGGGCAGAGCAGGAAAAATTATCCCGGATTCAAGCCAGTATTCCGCTCCTCATGCAGTCCTTGAAACCGTTTGGTACAGTTCGTCAGAGTGAACGAGGAATTGTCCTGACCCTGCCTGAAACTTATTGGACGGGAATTCGTGTCAGCAGTTTTGCTCCTCCGACTGAGCCGAAGTTAAGTGGTCTGGTCAGTATTCTGGCTAACAGTCCCGATTACAAATTTGTGGTCGAATCGCATACTGATAACAAGGGGACACCGGATGAACTGCAAAACCTCACGCTGGAACGGGCCCAGGCCATCGCCGATAAATTGATGGTCTCCGGAGTCGCTCAGGAACGCATCGAAATCAAAGGCTACGGTGCGAGCTTGCCGGTGGCTCCGAATACTACGAACCTCAACCGCGGAAAAAATCGGCGGATTGAATTAATACTGATTCCAAATGCCAACTAAAATAAAAAGGATGAAGTCTTCGGAAACTCCATCCATTTTATTGATACTTAATCCCAAAGACTATTCATCATCGTCATGAGTTCTGATTCTGCCATCGGCTTTGGCCTGGTCAATGACCTTGCTCGCCAGATTGCCGGGGAGTGGGTCATAATGCGAAAACTGCATATGGTAACTGCCTCGAGCCTGGGTGACAGAGTTGAGTTTAGCCTGGTAATCGAGCATTTCAGCTAATGGAACCTGAGCT
The DNA here is from genome assembly GCA_031413075.1 of Acidobacteriota bacterium. Classification (GTDB taxonomy): domain Bacteria; phylum Acidobacteriota; class Blastocatellia; order Pyrinomonadales; family Pyrinomonadaceae; genus JAIBCC01. Next base: position 7,121 of record JANOEF010000340.1, read on the forward strand.
TTGATAACCTGTTGTTTACCACGCATTTCCATCCCGCCAACGCGTCCACGCCGGGAATTAAGGTCGCCCATAATGTCGCCTGAAACTTCTAAAGGACAAAAAACTTCGACATCCATGATCGGCTCCAGCAAAGTTGGTCGGGCTTTTTCAATCGCGGCCCGAAAAGCTTTTCTGCCTGCAGCCCGAAAACTGTGTTCGTCAGAATCAACGGTGTGATAGCTTCCGTCAATCAGCGTGACGCGAAAATCTACCATTGGATAACCTGCAATGGCTCCGTGAGCCGCCGCTTCGATAATACCTTTCTCGATAGCCGGTCGGAAGTTCTGGGGAATTGATCCTCCGAAGATTTTATCCACAAATTCAAATCCTTTTCCGCGTTCCAGTGGCTCAAAGGTGCATTTGCAATCGCCAAATTGCCCGCGTCCTCCTGATTGTTTTTTATGCCGCCCCTGGACTTCACATTGGGCCGTAATTGTTTCTTTGTAGGGAACTTTGGGGGGATGCAGAGCGACCTCAACATGATACCGATTAGCTAATTTAGCGACCACTGTTTCGATATGCAGTTGTCCCGATCCGGATAAGATAAATTCTTTGGTCTGGCCATCGCGGTCGAAATGGAGTGATAAATCTTCTTCTAAGATCTTATGAAGCGCAACTGAGATTTTATCCTCATCGTTGCGAGATTTTGGCTCAATCGCAAAGGCAATCGCGGCTTCCGGATATTTGACAGATGGATAAACAATCACATT
>JANOEF010000341.1:0-2073 GCA_031413075.1 Acidobacteriota bacterium
AAAGGAAATTACACTTGAATCAAAATCAACACTCATTCTTTTATTTTAGCGGCAATCTATTCAAAACAAGATGCGGGAAATTTATCACGGGAATTTTCCTAATGGGGCGAAGGAGCATCATTATATTTTGTGTGAAAAAAAACATGATTTCAATTCGACCAGCCGTTGAAAATGACATTGAGGTTCTTTGCTCTGTTGACTTAATCGCCCAGCGTGAAAATGAACGTCGGGAGTTTATTCGGCGTGCCGTGACTTCAGGCGAATGCTTTGTCACCGAACGGGGCGAAAAAGTTATCGGTTACGCCGTATTCAACTACAGTTTTTATCACAGCAGCTTTATTGAAATGCTTTATTTCCGCCTCGACTATCGGCGAAGCGGTGCGGGTGCGGCATTGGTGCAGAATTTCGAGTCGCTTTGCCAAACTCCGAAACTGTTCACTTCTACAAACCTTTCAAATTTGCTGATGCAATCATTGCTTGCAAAGCACCGCTCAAGTCTTTGGCGGAGTGATTCACAATCTAGATGAAGATGACCCGGAGATTGTTTATTTCAACCGGATTCGGTGACGAGAATGTCGGTAGGCATTTTATGCTTCGAGAATTTCTTTGTAATCCGATTTAAATTGTTCGGCAGTTAGGACTTTCACCGTTGGAAAGGCGATGGAAGATAATGCTTCAAAACCTTTGTCGTTGCTAACAATAAAATCGCAACTTCCGGCTAAGGCACAATCGACAAACTTATTATCATCTTTATCGGCGAGCAGATCCCAACGAAAATACGGAGTGATTTGAATAACATTCGGCAGGAGAAGCAGAAAATCGAGCGTGCTGTCGGTTTTGCTCAATCCATAACGAATTCCGATAATTTCTTCATATTCTTTGAGGATTTCGTTGGTGACACACAAATCAAACTTGGAATTGAGAATACTTTGGAAAATCCAATGAAGCTTGTAATGTGCCGCCAATGATACCAAAAACACATTTGTATCAATTACTAATCGCAGTCGTTCCATTTAACCAATTTTCCAAGTCGTTTTCGGTGATATCATTTTCTTTAATTGATTTTTGCACATTGTTAACCAATTTATTCGCAAAAAATTTCGCCAACATTTGTTTGATCTGCAGTAGATCACTAGGCGAAGGCTCGAACGAATATACTTTCAACAATTCTAATTGCAACCCGCTCAATTTTCTCGTTTCCATAAATTCACCTCTCTGAGACAAGATTTTAGCATATTCTTTGAATCTAAAAAAAATAACATTGAGGTAATTTGCTCTATTGACTTAATCGCCCAGCGTGAAAATGAACGTCGGGAGTTTATTCGGCGTGCCGTAACTTCAGGCGAATACTTTGTCGCCGAACGGGACGAAGAGGTTATCGATTACGCCGTATTAAACTACACTTTTTAACACAGCGGATTTATTGAAATGCTTTACATCCGCTTCGGCGATCGGCGAAGCGGTGCGGGTGCGGCGTTGGTGCAGCATATCGAGGCGCTTTGCCAAACTCCCAATTTTATTCACTAACTTCTTTAGATACAAATTTTTGGCGTTAACCATAATTTAAGCTATTATATCGGTAGAGAGAATTTTGTCGATTTTATCTTATTTCGAATATTATGCCTGTAATTTCAATGTTTTACGGAGTTATCATTCAAATGTTTTTCTTTGATAAAGAAAGGCACAATTTTCCGCACATACACGCTAAATATGCAGAATTTACTGCGTCAATTTCGATCGAAACAGGCGAGGTTTTGGCGGGAGAAATTCCGTGAAAACAATTGAGATTGGTCGAGGCTTGGATTGAAATTCACAAAGAAGAACTGGTTCTACTGGGAATTTAGTGGGGAACATCTTATTTTGATCACTTTGGGCGGCTAGTTATTTTCAGCCCGGGTTGTCGGACTTTCCGCGTTTCGCGGCAACCGCTTCGCCGCCACGTGAGCGCGTGGAACGGATGCTGAAAGAATGACAAAGGGCGTTTATGGTCTTTGAAAAATAAATCCGTCAATAAAAAATCGTGTCCTGCGGGAGCGCAGGCTGCCAGCCTGCCCCGCGTCAAGGCTTGGCGAA
>JANOEF010000342.1:0-6041 GCA_031413075.1 Acidobacteriota bacterium
CACCTTGCGGCTCATATCGACGATTTTGTGACGGATCACCTGGTTGGCGATGAGCGGCTTGCCGAACGTTTCCCGTACACGGGCGTAGCCGATCGACTCGTTGATGCATGACACCCGAAGGAGGAGGCGGACCGAATTATAAAGGAATGTGATTCGATTTTGGATCGGTGATTTTGGATTTTGGATTGGTCGAAATCAGTTAACAATTCTTTTAATCTAAAATCTAAAGTCTAAAGTCTAAAATCTAAAATGCGTGGAATTTTATTCATTATTTCATCGCCGTCAGGAGGCGGAAAAGGCACATTGATTCGTGAGGTGTTGCGGACAGTGCCTTATATCGGCTATTCTGTTTCATTCACCACTCGTCAGGTACGCGAGGGTGAAGAGCACGGTGTGCATTATAATTTTGTTTCGCATCGGGACTTTGAAAACTTAATCGAACAGGGCGAATTTCTCGAATACGCGAAAGTTCACGGAAATTATTACGGAACTTCTAAAACGCAAGTCGAGCGGGAAACTTCAGCCGGACGTGACATAATCTTGGAAATTGACGTGCAAGGCGCCGACTCAGTTCGGGCTAAAGCGTCTGATGCCGTCGGAATTTTTATTCTTCCACCATCGTTTGAAGTTTTGCGGGAGCGTCTGATTGCCCGTCAAACCGAAAGCGACGAAGAGTTAAAGCTGCGTTTGAAAAATTCGCGGGATGAGGTTCGAGAATATGCTAAGTTTGATTATGTAATTATCAATGACGAGGTAGAAAAAGCCGTCAATGATTTGCAATCGGTAATTTATAGCGAAAGATGCAAACTCCTGAGACAAACCGAAGCCGTTGAAAAGATTTTAGATACTTTTGAAAATTTTAGGACAAATTCAATCGGAGATTGAAATATTTTTATGGAAGACAAAAACGAATTAGAATTAGATAATTTGGAAAACTCAGAGAATCTGGTCGAAGAAGAACCGATTCCTGAAATTGACTCTAAATACAGAATGATTTTATTGGCCGCCCAGCGCAGCAAACAGCTCCAACGCAATGCCACCCCGCGAGTTAATCTTGACCCGCGCAAGACCAAACCGACCCGAATTGCAATGGAAGAATTAAAACAGAAAAAGATTCACTTTAAGATCTTAGAACAAGAGTAGCACTCAAGCGCCAATGAAAAATTAAAAATGCAAAATGTAAAACTAAGAAAAACCCTAATTTGTTGTGAAACGACAACTTAACTCATTCTTGCATTTTTCATTAGAGCTTAAAACTTTTGCTTATGTGCGTAACACAGAGCGCATAATTGACAAACCGGGATTTGGCTTTACACTGAACTGCAACTGCAACTGCAACTGCAACTGCAACTGCCACTGCAACTGCAACTGCAACTGCCACTGCCACTGCCACTGCCACTGCCACTGCCACTGCAACTGCCTACTTGCCTCTCGTCCACTCAATAAAAGAAGCGGCGGCATCCCGCGCCTCAACTTCGTGTGGAATTTCCCAATAAGCTTCCATCCGGGCGAAGGCATTCCATTTCCTTCTGGTTCGTAAAAGCAGAAAATAATCTTTCAAATATTTGTAAAGAAAGCCGAAAAAGCCCATTTTTTGATATTGAACAACATGGGCGACTTCGTGCGAGAGCAGGTTTTTAGAGATAGTTAACCGTTTTTCTTTATCATATCCGGTCTGATTGGGTTTGATAAAAATATGCCGTCCGAGAGTAATCCCGTGGATTCCCAAAACCCAGGTGATAAATCCGGCGGAACGACCCGCATAAACCTGAATTTTGGGCAATTTGAGATTTTCATCGTTAAAATATTTACGAAAAAATATCTCAAGTTCCTGATTGGTTTCCTGGGAAATTCTCATTAATTATTCAACATTTTGCACTTGCTCGCGAATCTTTTCAACTTCGCTTTTGATGTTCAAAGCGTTTTCTTTGATAGTCAAATTATTGGTTTTCGAAGCAATCGTGTTGGCTTCGCGGTTGAGTTCCTGAGTCAAAAAATCGAGTCGTTTGCCAACTTCTTTTTCTTCGCTCAGAATTTGGCGAAATTGTTCAATGTGACTTCTCAATCGTTGAATTTCTTCGGAAATATCGCAGCGGTCGGCCAAAAAAGCGACTTCCTGAGCCATCCGCGATTGGTCAATTTCAATTTGGGAATCTGATTTTGACAGAAGTTCGCCGATTCGTTTAGTCAGACGCCCACGATATTCCTCGGTCACATTATCTGCTTCGGATTCAACCGCAGGGAGGCGTTTTTCAATTTCCTTGACCCGAAAAAGGAGTTCATCTTTTAACATCAAACCCTCGTTTTCGCGCATCTTTTCCAAATCGTCCAAAGCAGAATTAATCGCTTTTTCGACGCCGACGATAAATTCTTCGCTGAAATCGTCTTTCCGCGGGAGCAGAACATTCGGCAGCCGGGCGATGACATTCAAATCAGGCTCGCCGGCCAAATTAAAATCACTCTGCATCTTTTTCATGGCCGACAAATATCCGGCGATCATCGGACGATTAAGTTCATAAATTATCTCCGAGGTTCGCTCATAGGTCAGATTTACCTCAACCCGCCCGCGCGAAAGACGATTAGAAATTTGCCGTTTGATAATTGACTCAAGCGGTTGCAATTCGCTCGAAAGCCGCAACGAAATATCCAAAAAACGATTATTAACTGTTTTTAATTCAACGGTTACCGCAAAGTCATGTTCGACTATGGCACCGCGTCCGAATCCGGTCATTGATTTCATAATTGGAAAGATTATAACAGAAATGATGGGGAATTGACGAAGTCTTTGAACCTTACAAAATAAGGCACCAAACTTTTTTAAGCAACTCCCTTGAGTCTAACTTGGCAGATTAAATAATCAAGAACGGAAAATTAATTGTAATTGGCTGGGAGAACATCCTGGCCTGCTAACGGCGAAAGTATTTGCGAATAACTATTTCACCTTCAAATTTATTTTTATGGAAAATTCTCGAGTTGGAAATATCTTTCCTTCATTGTCCATTGTCCATTATCAATTGTTAATTGTTTCCGTTTTCCTCGCGCTTCTTGGCCCGTTGTTGTTCGAGCCAGATTTGATAAGCCGCCTTACCTTTTTCAAATTCTGCGGCGGACGCGTAAAAATGATGCGAGCCGTCATTTTTTTCAACATTCAGCACATAAAAAATGTAATTGGTTTGTTTGGGATTCAGCGCGGCCTCGATCGAGCTTTCGGAAATTGAGGAGATCGGTCCGGGCGGTAATCCCGAAAATTTGCGGGTGTTGTAGGGTGAATTTGATTCAAGATCACTCTTATGAATAGTCCCGTCCCAACGATTTTCCATTTTGGCGATATAGACTGCCGTTTGGTCAATGCCGAGCGCAATCCCTTTGTTCAAACGATTGTAGATGACAGAGGCGACGATCTGGCGTTCACCGTCAAATTTTGATTCGGTTTCGATCAGCGAAGCGATCGTGATAATTTCGTGAGGGGATTTGCCCATTTGCTGAGCTTTGAGGAATCTTTCGGGCGTCCAGACTTTTTTGAATTGCTCGACCATTCTTTTGATGACGTCCTGCATTTTGACATCTTTGGGAAAACTGTAAGTGCTTGGATACATAAAGCCTTCGAGGTTTTTGGCGGTCGGATCAAGGTCCTTGATCAAACTGACATCGTCCATCAGATACAAAACGGCTTTTTCATCCATGGGCGGGTTTTGCGGAAATTTTTCCGCTAACCGTTTCGCGATATCAAAGCGTGTCCAGCCCTCGGGAATGGTCAATTTGGTGGTTCGTTCCTCTCCTTTTTCGAGTTCCTGCAACACCTGGAGAGGCGAAATCGGCGAATCAAACTGATATTCGCCCGCTTTTAGTTTGCTGGCGTCACCAAAAAAGCGAATATAGTATTTCATTACCGTGGCATTTGAAATAATGCCTTCGGCGGCGAGTTTGTCCACGATTTCAACCGGAGATGAGCCTTTGGAAATTTGGATAAACTGATTGGTTTTGCCGTGGGCGATTTTGGTATTCATCGAACTTGTTATCCAAAAATATAAGCCGCCGAAACCTAATAAAACTAAAGCGATGAATGCAAAAAATGCGAAAATTAACTTTTTCATAACCTGTCGGGATTTTAACAAAAAAACTGATTTTGGATAACTCAGCAAATCAGATTTTAAAAAAGATAGTTGTCTAATCGAAAATGGTTAATTGGATGAGGCTTTTCAGTCTCAAAACAATTAACCATTAACCATTGATAATTAACAATTTACTTCAACGCTTTTTCGATTGCTTCGATGACGGTTGCCTCATTAGGTTTCGTGCCGGGACTAAACCGAGCCAAAGTCTTTCCGTTTTTGCCAATCAAAAATTTTTCAAAGTTCCAGGTAATATCGCCCGCAAATCCGGGGTTCGATTTTTCGAGGGTCAAAAACGTATAAAGCGGATGTTGGTCTGTGCCTTTGACCGAAATCTTGGAGAACATCGGAAATGTTACTTTATATTTGAGCGTGCAAAACTCTTTAATTTCCTCTTCGGTACCCGGTTCCTGACCTAAGAAATTGTTGGCCGGAAAGCCTAAAACTTCAAAGCCTTGTCCCTTATATTTGTCATAAACAGCCTGTAACGCCTCATATTGCGGGGTCAGTCCGCATTTGCTGGCAGTATTGACAATCATTACGACTTTACCTTTGTATGCGTCAAGTTTGACTTCGCTCCCGTCAATACTCTTTACTTTGAACTCGTAAAGCGATGAAACCGGCGGCGGCTCAGTTGGGCTTGGATTAAAAATAAAACCATATTTATAAGCCATCCCGGCCACCGCCAGAATCAATAAAACTAAAATTCCTCCGACAATCTTTAACATAGTATTTTCCTTTATTTATTTAATTCCCGACGATTTGATGTATTAGGGAACTGGTTTGAATCCCCTTTTTCGCCTGTTTCCGCAAAAACTTCTTTGAGGGCGCCAACGGCCGACAGCATACTCGAAGTTTCAATCGGCATAAAGATAACCTTAGCGTTGTTTGTTTTGGTCATATCACGCAACGATTCGATGTAACGGGTTGTGATCAGATATTGAGCGGTTAGTTCAGCGCTTCCGCCCATCGTTTGGGCAATTTGAGCAATCGCCTGAGCTTCGGCCTGGGCCGCTTTCAATCGGGCCTGGGCCGCGCCGTCGGCCGCCAGCACCGCCGATTCACGTTCACCTTCGGACCGAGTAATAGCTGCTGTCTTTTCACCTTCGGCGCGAGTAATGGCCGCCTGTTTGTCGCCTTCGGCGGTTAAGATCAACGCGCGCCGATTACGTTCAGCGGTCATTTGTTTCTCCATCGTGATTCGGACATCTTCGGGCGGAGTAATATTTTTGATGTCAACCCGAGTCACTTTAACTCCCCATTTGTCCGTTGCCTCGTCCAGAATCAAGCGCAATTCGCTATTAATTTGATCACGCGAGGAAAGAGTGTGATCGAGATCCAATTTGCCGACCACCGAACGCATGCCGGTAAATGTCAATTGGACCAAACTTCCGACTAAATCATTGACTTCATAAACGCCGCGGATCGGATCTGTAATTTGCCAATAAATCACCGAGTCAACATTAATCATCACGTTATCTCTGGTAATCATGGTTTGCGGCGGAAGATCAATAAACTGTTCTCGGGAGTCAATGAAGGTGGTTCCGGGACGAGTATTAGTCCAAAAAACTGCTCGCGGCGATTCAAAAAACGGAACGATAATATTTAGTCCGCTGGTGGCCACTCGATGAAATTTCCCGAGCCGTTCAATTAGCAAAACACTGGATTGCGGAACAATTTTTATTGTTTTCAAAGCTATTACTAAAAGCGCAATGCCGATAAAGGCAAAAAATCCTAAAGCTAAAAATTCCATTTCTTCCTCCGATAAATACTTTTTACTGAGGCCTTCCAATAAATCATGAAACGGCTGCTTTGTCAGGGACTTTGCGAATCGCAATATCTGGGGGCGAGGGGCACTTATGGCATCCAGATTTGGGGGTTGCTAGCCTGGAAGGCGGCGCGACTCGGAAAGCCGCGCTTGCGCCCGCC
>JANOEF010000343.1:0-6013 GCA_031413075.1 Acidobacteriota bacterium
GCCAAAATCTTTGTTAAAGGCTTCCGACAAATTAATTCGTCGAATCGCTTGTCAGTTTTTAGGGAAAGAGTGAAAAGTGATGATTACAATTGAAAGGCCACGCGCCCGGCTTTTTTACTGTGGAGAGAAAAAGCGAAAATCTAAGCGGTTTCAAAGATGCCGTAAAAGTCTAAAATTCCGACGCTGACAAGTTCATAAACAGGTCAGCAAAAGTTTTGCGACAGATTGAAAATAAAGAAAAACTTTGCAAATAGCTGATTAGCTTGGGTTTTTAGTTTTTCTTAATTGTCCATTGTCCATTGTTAATTGTGCATTGGTGCTTACTTTTAAGTATGAACTCGCCACCAGCCCATCCTCAAAATTGAGACCGATATTCAAAACCTTCCAATTTCGGTATTTCAAACGTTTTCCCCCAATTCATCGGGTGCATAATCTCGCGCATTCCTTTGGGAATAAAGTGAAAGAAAATGAGATGGCAAAAATTTTCTTGATCCGGGTCAAAAATTCGATCGCGGTAATGCCACTGGCTGGAGCCGGAAAAGATAATTCCGCTCCCCGGCGTCAGTGAAAACGGCTGAAAATGATTGGTTGGATCATTTCTGATGAGTGATTGCCAATTGTTGCCTTCGTACTCAAAATCTTCGATCCAATCTTTTCGCTGACTGATAAAAATCTTCCAGTCGGTTGATTGCTCGATACATAGATCAACCGTATATTTGGCACTGGGCGCATCCATATGGACCTTACAGACCCCGAGATTGTTATAGAGCGAAAGGAAATTATAAGAAGCCTCAAGCTCCTCGCCGACCAATTCGCTGATGGTTTCAGTAATTGAACTGTGAATCTGATTAAAATACCCGTCATTATGCACAACGAGGCGTCCAAATCGCATAAACTCGTGCGATTCCTGCTTTTCTACTTCCAACTTTTTGATGAGCAGTTTTGATGCTTCGAGGATTTCGGGACTCAAAAAATCCTTGAGATTAATGACTTCAAAATCTTTACGCGTCTGGAGCGGAGCCAGAGCTTGGATAAAAGCCTCAAGTTTTTCGGGGTGATGCTCGGTGATGATGCGCTTGGCTTCTAAATAATGGGCTAACCAAATCGAATCATACCAGGGGAATGTTTTACTGATCATAAACAAATTTTAGGCTTAATTTGCGGAGATTTGCAAATTGATTTTAGCGTTACGAGCCACTTTTCCGGCAATCTTGAAGTAAATTGATTTTAGCGTTACGAGCCGCTTTTCCGGCAATCTTGAAGCGGCTCAAGCCGCCACTCGTAACGTCAACTTATGTATTCTTCTTACCCGGTTGTTTAACTTCCAGGTCTTTGGGAGCTCGCACTTTTCGATACGGCGTCATTTGCTGGGCCATTTTTATCCGGGCCGGAGCAAAGGTTGGCGAGTAATTTTGGGTTTTATTGGATGACAATTCCTGCACGGCCCAGATGGATTTTGGTCCATCCATGCTCACTGTAAATTTAAGCTGGCCGGAGCCTTGCTCGAAGGGCTGAAATTCATATGAGGTGGCTCCCCAACTTTGCGATAAAAATGAATCCATAACTAATTCATCCGTAAAAGTATGGAGGTTAAAAACCGCGATGGCATTGGCTTCAGACAGATTAGTCATATTCCACGCGGCCGAACAATTCTGCAAATTGGGCTGAGTTTCGACAGTGCGAAAATCCATCTCAACCAACGGCTGCGGCTCCGCCAAAAATGTTACTTTTTCGCGCTCATCGATTGACAGACTCTGACCGTAATTTAATTTGATTGATTTGAGAAAACTGCATCCGAGCGGTAATTCACGCGGGATATTCTGGACTGATTTTTCCAATTTAATTGGGGCAGCTAACATCGCCATTTTTTGCGGGATCAACACCCCATTCGGAGTCAGAAAGCGATTGCGGAGGCTGACAAAAGATTTGGTAGTCGTTTCGCCGAGGGCATCGCCGCCAAAGAGTTCGCTAACGATAACATCAAATTTTCCGCGCAATTTTACAAAATCCGAGTTGCCGTGAATGATCTCAATTTTGTGCGCCACGCCATTTTCCTGAGCATGTTTAAAAATTATCGGGATCAGTGCTTCCTCGATTTCGACCGCGACCACTCGTTTGGCTCCAAGTTTGGCGGCTAAAATGGCCCAGACACCGGTACCGGCACCGATGTCAAGAAAACTTGTTTCTGCGGTCACGTTTTGCTTGATGGACTCATAGAGAATTTTATTTCGGACACCATCGCTCAACATTGTTTGATGATACTGCAGCAATCCGGGAAGTTGTCCGGCCAGGATCTCGTCCTTTTGTTTTCTGGTTAATTTTTTAGGGGTATGGATGTGTTTTTTCATAAAGATAAAAGTAAAACTATTTTGCTATGAGTTGGATGGTTTAGACAAATTTGGAAATTCGAAATTTCACCAGCGGCGATCGTAAGTAGTGTAATTTTCGCGCCAATTTTCGCCGGTAACTTCGAGAATCGGAAGATTTCCGTCAAAGAAAATTACAGTCTCAAGGTGCCGGCGGAGGCGATAAGAATATCCGGTCGGCGAAGACACAATGAGGGTCACGGTTTCTTCGATTATTTTTGAAATAACCGCGCTTCGCCAATCCTTTTTGCTTCGCACCAGAATCCGAGAGCCGATCGGGAGTCCGGCTAAAATTTTAGTTTCGGCAGTTTCCACTTGGTTTGAAATTTTTGATACGAGTCTTTGGGTAATTGAATCAAAACCGGATTTTTGGTGTTATCAATCCAATCGAAAATCGTTTCCAATTTACCACGTTCCATCGCCGTGCATCCGGCCGTTCCACTCTTTGCGTCTTTCCAGATATGCAAAAAGATGCAGGAACCGGCGCCCTTCATTCGTTCCGAATTATGTGCCACAAACACTCCTAATTCATATTGTTCGCCGACGGCCAGCATTTTTTCTGAACTTATCCAGTCATAGTTTCCGACCTTAAATTTATCTACTATTTTATTGTAATGACCGGATTTTACATCATCTACGCATTCGGTTGATTCGATCAATTTGGTAAAGGGAAGTTTGACCTGTTCATCTTTGACGCCAAAAGCCGCCGTCAGCATAAAAATGCCGGCCGGCGATTTGCCGTCGCCTTCGGTTTTCATCAGCACCCGGCCGCCGGTGTCAGAGGGCAGTTCGTTTAATTCTTTGCTCCAGGCCATTCCTTTGGCGCCAACCACCACCGGGAACTTCTCGCCAACCGCAGTCCACCCGGATTTCGTAGTTTTACGTTCAAAAAGTTGTGCCTGGGCTTGAACTGAAGACCAATCATTGGTAGTCACGACAACCGCCTGAAGCGCTTTGGAATATGGATAAACTATTTTCTTTTCAGGTGTTTTGACCTGTGAAAAAATTGCAATTGAGAGAATCAAAAGAATTGTCAGAAATAATAAAATTCGCATAAGATTACGCTGCCTCTTTAACTTTTAAGAATTTTTCTTCGTATTGATGAGCCTGTTTTCGCAAATCTAAAAGTTGTAGTTCAATTCCTTTTAGCTCAATTTGCAAAAGTGTTGGATTGTGAGCAAGTTCGGTTTTAAGGTTTTGGGCAACTTTTTCAAATTCCTCAATCCATTTTAACGTTTGGTTGTAGCCGTCCTTAGTTTTAATCATATTTTTAACCTAACAACACTTTTTTTCATTGTTTGATTATCACGAATCATTTGAAAAAACTCAAGCATTTTTTGATGTGCTAAACCGTTTTGAGTCGCAATTGTGAAGTCAAAACGGTATTTCTTTTTCAGTTTAGAAATGTCTAAAACATTGGCAACCGAAAAGGATAATTTAGTAAATAATGTTTCAGGCTTCAAAACGATAATCAAATCAATGTCATTCGGCGCATCTTTTTCCGTGACAAAACTTCCGTTGACAATTATCTCTAAAACCAAACCTGTTGAAGTAGTTTCTTTAACCAATTCTGCAAGCTTTTCAAAAAGTCGCGGTCTGTGATCGGAAACTAGGAACGAACCAAAACGTTTTTCCAGTTCAGTTAAATCGCAATCGTGGATGCCTTCTGGCAAATATCCAAAGTCTGTCAGGTGGGGAATCATCTGATTTATTTACTAATGAATAATTCGTTTGAGTTTGTAGAAAAATTTCGTACAGGTTGAAACGGAGCATCAAATAAACCAAGAGTTTGATAATTTTGAACCGGAATCTGTTCAGCCAAAACTAATTCTGAATTTGCTGGTATTACTGCAATATTCGGTTTTTTGAAATCAAACACAAGGTTACAAAAGGCTTTGATGCCGACATCCAATCGGCTGTCATCAATGAAAAAATCAGGCGTGTGATGCGGAAAGGCGTCTTTCGGATTCATTCCTTTCGGCATTCCGCCGACAAAAAAGAAAAAAGCCGGTGCTTTTTGGCGATAATAGGCAAAATCTTCGGCACCCGTAGTCCATTCGGCGTTCACTAAATTATCCTTTCCGACGGCTTTTTCCAATGAGGGCAGCATTTGTTCAACCAGAGTGGGGGTGTTGTAGGTGACGGGAGTTTTAATATCAATCGTTACCTCGGCTTGAGCTCCAAACGATTCCGCAATTTTTTCGACCGTAGTTTTGATGCGGGCGTGGACATCTTTTTGCATGGCCTCGTCGAGAGTGCGAATCGTCCCGGCCATATTTAATTCTTCGGGAATAATATTTTCGCGGACGCCGCTGTTGATTTTTCCGATCGTGATGACGACCGGAGCTTTGGTCAATTCCGATTGACGGCTGACGATGGTTTGCAATCCTTGAATGATACTCGAAGCGGTGACGATCGGGTCAATCCCGCCCCAGGGCTGCGAACCGTGGGTTTGTTTGCCTTTAACTTTGATAGAAAACCAATCTGAGGCTGCCATAAACGAGCCGCTCTTGTATCTGATCTTACCAATTTCGGTAGCCGAATTGATATGAATACCAAAAATCGCATCAATTTTCGGATTATCCATGACGCCTTCTTTAACCATCAGAGCTGCTCCGCCTTCTTCACCCGCGGGCGGACCCTCTTCCGCCGGTTGAAAAATAAAGACCACCGTTCCTTTGATCTTATCCTTCATTTTTGACAACACTTCGGCCGTTCCCATCAGCATTGCGACATGCGTATCGTGTCCGCAAGCGTGCATCACACCAACTTTTTGTCCGTTATATTCAGCGGTTTCGGTTGATTTGAACGAAACGTCTCTTCGTTCTGTCACTGGCAAAGCGTCAATGTCAGCCCGCAGCCCAATGACGGGACCGGGCTGACCACCTTTCAAAATTCCGATGACGCCAGTTTTCGCAACTTTGGTACGAACCTCTAAACCTAATGAGCGCAGATGTTTTTCGATATATTCGGCAGTTTTGAATTCACGATTACCGAGTTCGGGATATTTGTGCAGATGCCGCCGCCACTCGATAACTTGAGGTAAAATCTTATCCGCCGCCGCGTTAATTTCGTCGGTTAAAGTATAGGCAAACAAGCCATTCGCGAGCGAAAGCAAAATAAGCAAAGAAATGGTTAGATTTTTCATATATTGGATTCTAACCGTAAAAACACAAAAAACACAAAGAAAACAGAGCGTCTTTGTGTCTTTCGTCTTTTCGCAGGGAAAAAAACCTTATTGGTTAAAAAGGTGATTCGCTAGTACCCGATTTTTGGGTGACGGCATAAATCCGCAAACCGATCGAAATCATCAGAATTGAGATGCCGATCCAAATGAAAACCCACATGATAGAAGGAATTCCTGTCGCGTTCGCCATATTAACGGCATCGCTCTGCATGCTGGTGGTGGTCGAAATGACAATATTAGTAGTAATAAAACAGTTCCAACACCAGCGATTGATATGGATAATTTAAGTGAGGAATTAGAAGACAAATTAGCCAGAATTAGACAGTTAATCCGCAAACCAGACGCAAAGTCTGACAAAATTACTTCAGAGGCTGAAGAAACTATTGAAATTAGTGTCAAAAAAGATGGAATGACCAGCGAATATGTGTGCCATAACAAAGACGGAGACAAAGAGTTAAAG
>JANOEF010000344.1:0-8381 GCA_031413075.1 Acidobacteriota bacterium
GATGAAATCTGCGAAAATGCCCGAAAAGACCGACATCACGATGGCTGTTTGGACTCCGGGCAGTTATCTGGTGCGCGAATATGCCCGGCACATCCAGGATTTTGCAGTCAAAGATAATAATGGTAATTCGCTGAATTGGTCGAAAACTAACAAAAATAATTGGCAAATTGAAAGTCAAGGTTTAAGCGAATTTGTAGTCAGTTATAAAGTTTATGCTAACGAACTAACTGTTCGTACTAATGAGCTTAACGATAATCATGCCTTTTTTACACCGGCCGCTTTGTTGATGTATCCGAAAGGATTTTTGAACATCCCGTCAACTGTCCGGGTGACACCGTTTGGCGATTGGAAAGTGGCAACTGGATTACCGAAGATCAGCGAAAATGTTTTTAAGGCTGAAAATTTTGATATTTTGTTCGATTCGCCATTTGAAGTTGGCAATTTCAAAGAAAATACGTTTACTGTCCAAGGAGTTCCGCACCGCTTTGTGGTCAACGGTGAGGGGAATTACGACCTTAGCAAAATTGCCCGCGATTCTGCCAAAATTGCGGAAGAAGGCTACAAAATGTTTGGGGATTTTCCGATGAAAGATTATCTTTTTATCCTCAATACTCGTGGCGGCGGTGGTCTCGAACATCTAAATTCTACCGCGTTGCAATGGAATAAATTTGGGTTTAACGGTAATCGTTACGTTGATTTTTTGACTTTGGTGGCACACGAATATTTTCATCTCTGGAATGTCAAACGGATCAAACCCGATGTTTTAGGTCCTTTTAATTACGAAGGCGAAAACTATACTAAATTGTTGTGGGTGGCCGAAGGTGCAACTTCTTATTACGAAGGGATTTTGGTGCAGCGTGCCGGATTAATGTCCGACAAAGATTTTTTAGCCATCAAAGCCGACCAAATCAAAGCTTTGCAAGACCGTCCGGGCAGATTTCAAACAAGTCTGGAAGAGGCAAGCTGGGATGCCTGGATCAAATACTATCGTCAGGACCAGCATTCAATCAACAATCAAATTTCGTATTACGACAAAGGTGATATTGTTAACTTTTTGCTGGATGTGGAGATTCGGACGGCCTCGAAAGGCACCAAATCGCTCGACGATGCTTTTCGTTATCTTTATTCCGAATTTTCCAAAAAAGAAAAGAATTTTTCGCCCGAAGATTATCAAAAAACGGCTGAATTGATGGCCGGGAAAAGTTTAGAGGATTTCTTTAAACGTTATGTGCGGGGACGGGAAGAAATTGATTACAATGCGATTTTGAACGGCGTTGGCTTACAACTGACTATCAACAAAACCCGAGAACAAGCCTATTTGGGCGCAAATTTGACTCAAACAGGCGACAGATTGACAGTTGCCTCAGTTCCGGCCGAAACGCCAGCTTATGAACAAGGTTTGAATTTTAATGACCAAATTATCGCTGTTGACGGAAATCGTGCCACTCTCCTATTTTTGAATACTTATTTAGAGTCAAAGAAGTCCGGCGACAAAATCAAATTGACGATTTTCCGTTTTGAGATGTTAAAAGAAATTGAAATCATGCTCGGCGGAAAAGGTTCGTCAAATTATCGGATCACTCCTGTTTCCAATCCGACCGAAGAACAAACAGCGTTATACCGCAGTTACATGGGGACGGAATTGAAGTGAAAAAAGGGTTATACAATAAGGTGAAAAAGTTATTATTCTTGACCATCGTTTTGATCTTGATAAGTTTTTCGGCTTGTCAAAAAAATGTTTTTGAGGCTAAAACAGTTACGCCAAATTCTCTCCGAGACATTCCTGCCCTCCGTTTGAATTTCCGCTTTGAAAATGACGTTCCGGCGCCTACCGTCAAGGCCGCTGTTGCTCAAAACGAAGAAATAAATGCAGCCATTCAGGTTGATTTTGATCAAAACCGTCCGCAGGAAACTTTAGCAAAAACAATCCTTTCGCCGGATAAAAAAAGATTTGTGGCAGTCTATTCAAAAATAGGCGATTTGGATGCAACTTATCGGATGGATATTTATTCCGCTGAAGGGAAACTGATCAACAAAGTTACCCCAAATGGATTGGCAGTTTATTATCCCGATGTAATCGTGTGGTCGCCTGATAACAACCAGGTGGCTTTTGTCGGTTTGATGCGGACCGGGCAGATTGTCCCGACACCGCTGCCGAATGCTCCGACACCGCCCAGTTTGGAAGATGACAATTCTAATGCAGCCACAAATTCCCAATCTAATATTGAGATCAATAATAACACCAACTCTGTGTCACCACCCGAACCGACCAAAGCAGTTTTGACTTTTCGGACTGAGCAGATTTATATCTGCAATGCCGATGGGAATGATCTCAAACCGATTACTCAAAACGAAGGTTTAATTTATTTTTATTTCGTCTGGTCGCCGGATAGTCTCAGTTTGGCTGCTTTAGCGGCGACCTGGAAGGAGTGGAAGTATTGGGAGGCCCAAGCCCAGGTCAAAGGTGAGGCATTTGTTCCCTCCGGACGGCCTCGGTTAGTGGAAAAAACCGGTAGAATCAGGTTACTTGATGATAATTTGACAACCGTGCATCCGGTTTGGTCGCCGGATTCCGCCAAAGTAGCTTATGCTTTTGATAAAGAAATTCGTATTTACGACGTGATCGGCAACACTCCGACCCAGGCTGCCATACCGCTCAGAAATCAATTGCTGATTGCATCAAAAAAATATGACGACGACCTTAAAGCGAAAGAATCAACCAACCCAAATAACGATCCGAACGTCAATTCAAAGGCTAATTCAAACACCAATGCAAACGCCAATTCAACAATTGCCCAAACTCCGACCGATGTTAATGCTTTACCTGATGAACGATTGTTGCTTTCATTTAACCCGATCATTCAGCTAGAGTGGTCAGACGATAAAATTTTGTATTTACGAACGGGTTTCATCAAGGAATTTGTAGGTGCTGATGCAACTCATAACACCCGTAAGAATCTTCGCTGGCATCGGTTGATGCTCAGTCCGCAAAGCGTGAAATTAAACTAACATTGATTTATTATGAACTATCAAACCATTACCGAAATATATCAGGCAAATGCCAAAATCCGCGAAAAGTTAAAATTTACTGTCTCAACATTGAACGATGAGCAAGCAAGTTTTAAGGTTGACCAGAACACCTGGAACATTCAGGAAATTGTCGAACATATTGCCATTGTGGAGGGCGGAATAGCCGGAATTTGTGCGCGTCTTTTGCAAAAATCGGCGGAAGAAAAATTGCCAAATGACGGAAGCGCAAATATCTCTTCGGAATTCCTTGAAAAATCACGGGCTACCGCTAATCGGCGAGAAACAAAACTCCAGGCTCCCGACCGGGTTACGCCGAGCGGTAGGCTCAGCATCGAAGAATCTTTTGCAAAATTAGCAGAAAATGGCGAAATTCTGAACCAAATTCGGACAGGTTTGGAAACTGTCAACACCCAAAAAGCCAAGTTTCCACATCCTTATTTTGGAGATATGTCGGCCACAGAATGGCTCGCTCTGATCGGTGGTCACGAATTTAGACATATTGACCAAATTGAAGAAATTTTATCCCGGCAATAATGAAGCAGAAAACCAAAGTTTTATTGGCAGATGATGATCCGATCTTACGTAAACTGCTGCCCCATCAGTTAACGTCCGAAAATTTTGAAGTTTCGACCGTCGCTGACGGGCAGGAAGCCCTCATTGCATTGAACGAAGAGGATTTTGACGTAATCTTGCTGGATGTTAACTTACCTCAAATTTCAGGATTAGAAATACTTTCCAATGTCCGTCAAATCGAAGATGCGCCTGAAATTGTGATGCTCACGGCTGACAATAGTTTGGAGACCGGAATCGAAGCGATGCGGCGCGGAGCCTTTGATTACATTACAAAACCGGCTGATTCTAAGTTAATCGAAGCAATTGTCAGAAAAGCGGCTGAAAAACATAGTTTAGTTAAACAAAATCAAAGGCTCCGGGCGGTTGTTCGCTCACAAAATCATTTTAAGCCCACCCAACCGGTTCACCAAAGCCCGCAAATGCAAAAAATATTCTCGCAAGCGGCAATAGTGGCTGCGACGGATACTACGCTCCTCATTACCGGTGAATCGGGGACCGGAAAAGATGTCCTATCACGCTGGATTCATGCCAATAGTCCTCGTTCTGATTTACCTTTGGTTTCGGTGAACTGTGGTGCGTTACCCGAAAATTTGTTTGAATCCGAACTGTTCGGTCACGAAAAAGGCTCATTTACCGGAGCGACCGGGCAAAAAATCGGGTTAATTGAATCAGCCGACAGTTCAACTTTTTTTCTTGACGAGATCGGTGAACTGCCGCTCGGGATGCAGGTCAAACTTCTTCATTTTCTCGAAAATGGAACTTTTCGGCGGGTGGGGGCCAACCGTGACCGAAAGGTAGATGTGAGAGTCATCGCAGCTACCAATCGCCCACTCGAAGAAGAGGTCAAAGAAGGTAAATTTCGGGCAGATTTATATTATCGCCTGAATGTTATCTTGTTTCATCTCCCGCCGCTCCGTGAACGGCGCGAAGACCTGCCTGAATTGGTTGAATATTTTTTGGAAAAACTCCGGCACCGATTTAACCGACCTCAATTGAAACTTACGGAAAGAGCCAAAAGTTTATTAGTTGAACATCAATGGCGGGGCAACATCAGGGAATTAAAGAATACGCTGGAACGGGCTGTTGTTCTTTCCCCAAACGATTTAATTGATGAACTATCTGGGTTGAGCGATTTATCTCCCCTCGAGGTAAAAGGAGAGGAGATGAAAAAAAGTCCATTATTACCGCTTTCTGATATTGAACGAACCCATATTTTGTATGTTTTGTCGGAAGTTGGGGGGAAACGAGAAAAAGCTGCTGCCATTCTTGGCATTACTTCGCGCACCCTCTATCGAAAATTAAAAGAACTTCAGCTCGAAGCCTGACATTTTGTCCGATAGCTGAAAAAATATTCTGACATTTTGTCTGACTAATTTACAATCTTTTGCTGTTGATATCGTTTATGCAGGCTAAGTAGTTGATTCTACAAAGCTTATAAATATTTTAGGGAAGTCCGTAACTTTGGCACGCGGATTGTAATAGATAAGACAGGTTGAGAATGCTTTCTGCTGAAATAACCTACGGGGGCAGGGGATTTTGATGGAGGAGCATTCTCACCAAAAATTGAAACAAGCAGTTTTCTTGGGATACATACTTTTTACTTTTATGGCTTGGTTGAGGTCGTGGGAACTTAATCAGGCCATAATTTTTTAGTTTTGAAAGTGCAGGGCGAAGTGGGGGTAGTTCGCCTAATGCCGGCTCAGTTTTGAATAGACACTTTGAGACTGGGCAGATTGGAAAAAGCGAGGCAAATTGTCTCGCTTTTTTCCATTTATTCGGACTATAATTTTGAAATCGGTAAATTATGCGCGCAAATCTGACTATTAAAAATCAATGGCAAACTCGGTATGAGCTGATTTTGCAATCAGTTTCCGAAGGAATCTGCGTAATAAATAAAGAGAATCGAATTTCATTTGTTAATCCGTCGGCGCTCAAATTGCTCGGGTATCAATCAGAAGAATTAAACGGCCAGCGCTATGAAATTATTTTTGGGAAGTTGCCGGATGACGATGACGCCACGCTTTATCCGATTCAATTTGCTCTGCACGAAGGACAAACAACCCATGTTCACGACGAGTTTTTTTATCAACGGCAGGGGACAAAAATTCTGGTTGAATATATCTGTGTCCCGTTGGTGGAAAATCAAGAAATTGTGGAGGCAGTCATCACCTTTCAGGATGTCTCAGAACGCCGAGATCTCGAGGCGGCGGTTGACCTGGCCAGAAAAAATGCTTTTGAGTCGGCGGAGGAAAAAGCGAACTTTCTGGCCAATATGAGTCACGAAATCCGGACACCACTCAACGGCATAATCGGAATTACTGATCTTTTAGCAGTTACCCCTCTTTCAAGCAATCAGGCCAAATATCTTGAGACTCTCCAACAGAGTGCGAAATTATTGCTCGAAATCGTCAATGATATTTTAGACTTTTCAAAAATTGAGGCGGGTAAACTGAGTCTGGAGACGCTAGACTTTGATTTACGTCAAGTTCTTGGACAAACTCACCAATTATTTGTGACGGAAGCAGTAAAAAAAGGAATCCAACTGAAATTTGAATTTGAAAAAGATCTGGTTACTGCGCTCCGGGGCGACGTCGGGCGACTGCATCAGATACTGAATAATTTGATCAGTAACGCGATAAAATTTACTGCTGCCGGCGAAATTATTATCAGAATCAAACAACAAGCTGAGTATTTACTTTTTGAGGTTTCGGATACCGGAATCGGAATCGAAAAGAATAAACAAGGCAGTATTTTTGAGCCTTTTATGCAAGGAGACGCTTCAACCACCAGAAATTTTGGCGGAACCGGACTGGGATTAGCCATTTCCAAACAATTAGTGGAGCTGATGGATGGCCAAATCGGGGTTGCAAGTGAAACCGGGGAAGGGGCAACTTTTTGGTTCACCGCCAAATTTGAGCAACAAGAGGCGATTACCGGAAGCTTAAGGGTTAATTTTCTAAAAATAAACGATCACGATTTTCCGAAAATTTTAGTGGTCGAAGACAATCAAATCAATCAACAAGTGGCTGTGGGTAGTTTGCAACAAATCGGCATCAACGCTGATGTGGTCGCGGATGGAGTGGAGGCGTTGAAAATTGTCCGTGAAAAGAAATATGATTTAATTTTGATGGATTGTCGCATGCCCCGCATGGACGGTTTTGAAGCGACCCGTCAAATCAGAGACATGAACAATGAGGCTCAGCATATTAAAATTATTGCTATGACAGCCAGTTTAACTTCAGATGAACGAGCCAAATGTACAGCGGTCGGCATGGACGATTATTTGATTAAACCCATCAGCTTTGAGACTTTGGCCGAGGTCTTGAAGAAGCATTTACATTTTTCTGTTCCCCTTAAACAAAATCAAACTGAACGGGACAACGAATTACATCCTTTGGCTGAAATTTTGGACGCAAAAACATTAGCCAATTTTTTAGAGATTGAGTCGAGAGGAGAGAAAAATTTTGCACAAGAGATGCTCATTGTTTATCTTTCACACACAGAGAGCCAATTAGCCGAGCTGCAACTGGCTTTTTTGGAGCGAAATCCGGAGATTATTAAAAATAAAGCACACTCATTAAAGGGAAGTAGTGTTAATATTGGAATTATTAAGTTATTTCAAGCGTTTGAACAACTCGAAGCAGAAGTTGAAAACGATGATTGGCTTAAAATCGAAAATCAGATTGCAAAAATCTTGCAAGCATTTAAGAAAGTTAAAGATAAAGTTTCAAACTTAACTGGATTTGGAGAAATAAATGAAAGCTGAAACCAAGAAAAATGCCCCTTCCGAAGTTCAGGAAGAAGGAAATATTGATAAAATCAGAGATATTCTATTCGGTTCGCAATCGAGGGATTTTGACCGCCGTTTTTCCCGACTAGAAGATCGTTTAGTCAAAGAAGTTTCGGAAATGCGTGATGAAACCCGAAAAAAACTAGACGCCTTAGAGGACTTTATTAAAAGTGAAGTCAAATCACTGACCGACCGTTTGGCCAATGAACAAAATGCTCGAATTGATTCGGCTCAGGATTTGTCCGGTTCGCTCAAGGAACTTTCACATAACCTGGATAAAAAAGTTACCCAGATTAATGAGCAATCTGCCAAAAGTGAAAGCGAGTTGCGCCAACAGCTGTTGACTCTCTCTAAAAACCTGACCGATGAAATCCAAAAACGTCATAACGAAGCCCTTGCTTCGCTCGAGCGTGAATCAGCTGAAATTCGCGAGGACAAAGCAGATCGCACGGCCATTGCCGATATTTTTAATGAAATGGCCATGCGGTTGACCAATGATTTCAAACTTCCCGTAGAATAAGTCCAAAGTCGGAGGTCTGAGGTCTCAAGTCAAAAGATAAGCTTGAGACTTGAGACTTCAGACCTGGCACTTGAGACCACCAAAGATGACATCAAAAGCGGCGAAAATTGAGAGCCAAAAGGTTTCCAAAGCAGAAATTGATCCGTCTGAACCCCAATCGTTTGAAATTAAGCAAAACGAGTTAGCCGAACTCCGCCGATTACTCATTCAATCAGCAGAGGTTAGCGAAGTTTTGCCGACCGCGATTACTCAAAGCAAACTAAAGGACAATCAATTAGCTCAAGCCACACTCCCACTGGTTGAAGAAAATATTCGGCAATCCGTTCAACAAAATCCTGATGTGTTAGCTGATGCTTTGTTTCCGGCCATCGGCCCCGCGATCCGCAAGGCTATTTCTGAAGCCTTAGCCCAAATGATTCAATCATTGAATCAAACCCTTGAAAATAGTGTTTCACCGAAAGGGTTACG
>JANOEF010000345.1:0-7820 GCA_031413075.1 Acidobacteriota bacterium
TATATCGCAAAATGATTCCGATTGTTGTCGCCGCCGGCCATCGTGTAATTACCCCGGATTTAATCGGTTTCGGTAAATCGGATAAGTTTGCCGAAGCCGAAAATTATTCGTATCAAATGCACGTTGAAAGCATGACAAACTTTATCAAAACGCTTGATTTACAGAATCTTACACTCGTCTGCCAGGATTGGGGCGGACTGATTGGATTGCGTGTGGCGGCGGAAAACGAAGCAAGATTTTCGCGCATCTCGGCGGCTAATACTTTTTTGCCGACCGGCGATGAAAAAGTTCCGAAGGCTTTCAAACTCTGGCTCGCAATGTCGCAAGCTTCGCCGTTTTTTCCCGTCGGAAAATTTGTTTCAATGGGCTGTCAAACCAAACTTTCAAACGATGTGATTGAGGCTTACGATGCGCCGTTTCCCGACAAAACTTACAAGAAGGCAGCCAGAGTTTTTCCGACGCTGGTGCCGATTACGCCTGATAATCCTGCTTCGGAAGCCAACCGCGAGGCATGGAAAGTGTTGGAAAAATGGGAGAAACCTTTTCTGACCGCCTTCAGCGACGGCGACCCGATCACCCGCGGAGCAGACAAAGTTTTGCAAGCCAGAATTCCGGGTGCAAAAGGTCAAAAGCACACAATAATAGAGGGCGGCGGACATTTTTTGCAGGAAGACAAAGGTGAAGAATGGGCGGAAATTATCGTCAACTTTATTGAGGAAACAAAAGATTTGAACAAATAGAAACATAGGACACATAAGGTTTTTTCTATGTTCACTCTGTCAATATGTGGTTCAAACAAAATTTAGATTTCTGGGTAAGAAATCGAAAAGGAGTAGTATAAATGAAAAATATGTCGTTGGTAGAAATCGCTTTGGAGACTCTGAAAATTGTCGAAAACGGTTATTACATCAACAATATGCGGAAAGAAGTTTCTATTCAAAAAGAGACTGAATTTGCCGTCAACAATTCGGAAAGTATTCATCCTGAAAAGTTTCCCGAAAAGTTTGAGTTGAAAAGAATTAATGGCGAAACAAAAGTCAAAGTTACCGACGAAACCACACTTGAATCAGCAAAAAGAATTTGCAAAGAAAACACGGACGAGAATCCTTTTGTGCTGAATTTTGCCAATGGCTTTCAACCCGGGGGCGGATTTTTGGTCGGAGCGGTGGCTCAGGAAGAAAGTCTGGCTCGTGCTTCTTCGCTTTACACTTGTTTGACGGCAAATATGGATATGTATGAATTTAACCGTCTCAACCGAACCGAACTCGCTTCAGATTGGATGATTTATTCACCGAAAGTTCCGGTTTTTCGGAACGATGACGCGAGTTTTTTGGAAAAACCGTATTATGTTACTTTTTTGACCTCGCCGGCGGTTTGCGTCAGAAATTTTACCGAAAAAGAGATTGATGAAAACGGCGATTTGATCTACTCGGTCAACCGCGAACGCATCAGAAAATTTCTCTGGCTGGCGAATCAAAAAGGACATCAAACTTTGATTCTGGGTGCGTGGGGTTGCGGAGCTTTTCGCAATAAGGTTCAAGATATGGCCGAAACTTTTCACGATTTGCTGAAAAATGAATTCGCTAATTGTTTTGAAAGAATAGTTTTTGCAATTTACGACACTACGCCGAATCGAAAAGTTTATCAGGCTTTTGTTGAAGTTTTTGGAAATGTTTGAAAAGTGTTCAGAGTCCAAAATTTAGTTTGCAGCCCACCAGCAAAGCGCGGTGGGCAACCACGCTGAAGCGCGAACTCTAAACAATATCGAATTAGGCTTTCAGGTAGAGAGCCGAAAATAGGAGAATAAAAATAAAATGTTTGAAATTAACAGAATAATTGATACGGACAGCTATAAGGCTTCCCACTTTTTACAATACCCGCCGAATACAACGCTCGTGCATTCGTATTTGGAAAGTCGCGGTTCGGAGCGAAATTACAGCGAAACCGTTTTTTTTGGTCTGCAATATCTTTTGAAAAGATATTTTGTTAAACCATTGACAAAAGCCGATGTTTTGGAAGCAAACGAAGTTATCACGGCACACGGCGAGCCTTTTAATTTAGCCGGTTGGACTCGTTTGATTGAAAAACACGACGGAAAACTGCCGCTTCGTGTGCGTGCAGTCGCGGAAGGTTCGATTGTCCCGACCCGCAATGTTTTGATGACGGTCGAAAATACCGATGACGAATTTTTCTGGTTGACAGGTTGGTTTGAATCACAATTTATGCGGATTTGGTATCCGATCACTGTCGCCACCCAAAGTTATTACATCAAACGCGACGTTTACCAATTTTTGCAAGAAACGGCGGACGATGCGGACGGGGAAATCGGTTTCAAAGTCCATGATTTCGGTTCGCGCGGGGTTTCTTCCCAAGAAACGGCGGCGATTGGCGGAGCGGCGCATCTGGTTAATTTTATGGGTTCGGATACGATGGCTTCTTTGCTTATTCACCGCGAATTTTACAACTCGGAAATGGCGGGTTTTTCGATTCCGGCGGCGGAACATTCAACCATTACATCTTGGGGCAGAGAAAACGAAATTGAAGCGTATCGCAATATCTTGAAACATTTTGCTAAGCCAAATGCTTTGGTTGCCGTAGTTTCTGATTCCTGGAACATTTACGAAGCGGTCGAAAAAATCTGGGGCGAACAGTTGAAACAGGAGGTTATTGATTCCGGGGCAACCATTGTCATCCGTCCTGATTCAGGCGAACCGGTCGAAGTGGTTGGAAAAGTTGCAGAACTTTTGGGCAATAAATTCGGCTGTTCAATCAACTCCAAAGGCTACAAAGTTCTGAACAATGTCCGCATTATTCAGGGCGACGGCGTCAATCCCGTTTCGATTCATCACATTTGCCAATCTTTAAAAGATAAAGGTTTTTCAACCTCTAACATTGCCTTCGGCATCGGCGGTGCATTATTGCAAAAAATTGACCGCGATACGATGAAATTTGCTTACAAATGTTCGGCAATTGTGCGGGATGGAAAATTGGTTGACGTTTATAAAGAACCGATTACCGACAAAGGCAAGAACAGCAAACGCGGACGGCTAGATTTGATTTCAGATGAAAATGGCGCTTACAAAACCGTTGTTTTACCTGATATTTCAGCGATTTCCGCCGAAAATTCGCAACTAAAAACGGTTTTTGAAAACGGACAGGTTTTGGTTGATGATAATCTGGAAGCGATTCGCAAAAGAGCCTGGAAAGCCAATTGATAATTGACAGTGGATAATGGATAATTGTAACGGAATTAAGGCTTTTTATTTTCCATTTTCAATTATCCATTATCCATTTTCAATTCTAAAACGATTGGGTAAACCGAAAATGAAGCTGCCCGCGTTTGGGTTGGAAAACTGCATCGGGCGGAACTGTTTGCGGAACAATAAACTTAGGCGGGTTAAGTAAATAGCCGTAATCAATGGCTAACGAGCCGCCGAAGGGCGTTTTGATTCTGACCCCGAAACCAACCGTATTGGTCCAGGTGGCTCGCAAATTATCCTTGAAAACATTTCCGCTCATGCCTTGCAAAGGTTTGAAAATGTCGCCGATACGGTTAAAAACATTACCTCCGTCATAAAATGGAACTGCTTGCAAAGTATCGTTGAGCGGAATTCGCGCTTCAACATTGGTAATCGCCAGACCGTTACCGCCAAAAGGAACCGTGAATGGATTAAGCGATACAATCTCGCCTTTTTCATTCCGAAAAGTGCCTTGCGGATTGACCACGATCCGTGGACCGGCGGACTCAAACTCAAAGCCCCGAAGAGTGGTTGAACCGCCGGCAAAAAATCTTTCACTAATTGGCAGAGATTTGTTAAAAACCTCTAAATCACCGTAAAACTGTTGTTTTTTATAGAAAACCGAGCCGAGTCCGAAAATGATCCGTCCCGCCAAAACCATATTGTTCAATTTCGGAAACTGATAATAAGTTTGATAATTAGCCTGAAATTTTTGGTAGCCGATGTTTGCGCCGAGTTGCGGGGCAGAAAAATTATATTCAAGCGTCAGATAGCTTCCGCGAGTCGGATCTGAGGCGTTATAACGACACGGATCGCCCAACTCTCCTTTGGTAATCAGTTCTAAAAGAGTATATTTCCGTGAACAATTCTCGCGTGTGTCACGCACAAAAGTGGCGCCAAAACCTGAAGTTCTGACCCGTTCATCGGGGCGCAGCAGATCTCCGATCAAGAGACTCTCGATGTTGACCAGTCGAACATCTTCATACCGATATCGCAAAAAAACCAGGCTTCGGCTTTTTTTACTGATGGTTCGATTGGTTTCGACCGTCAGGGTAAAACGATTGATAGTCGGATCGCCCGTCAGCGTCCCAAATTGATCAATCGGGTTTCCGTCAACATCAATGCGTTGAACAATGCCGAAAGTTCCCTGGTCAAAAACCGAGCGGAAAAATCTGGTCACAGTTGAATCGCGCTGATATTGCGCGGTGATACTGAGGGGGACAGAATCATCTTTCCCGAATCGGATAACCCGCGGATTAAGATAATCAAGCTGAACGATTTGTTGTCGCGCCGACCACCGAATGCGGGCACCGCCCTGTTGCAGCTTTCCGAAAAGATTGACATGCCGAATATCAAAAAAGCCTGACCAACCTACATCGGTTGAATAGCCGCCGCCATAGGTCATAATTCGCGGTTTTTGTTCTTCGAGAATGATGATAATGTCCCGTTGAGCCTCGCCGGTCGGAGTTTCGCCGGCGGGTTCGGGCTTGATTTCTACTCGCCGAAAGGCATCGGTGGCATAGAGATTTTGTTCACTGGTAAAAATATCGTTTGCGCTTAGAACCTCACCAGGACGCAGATTGATAGCCGTCAAAACTGATTTATTATCCGTCCGTTCATTGCCATTGACCAAAATCCGATTAATCAGAACTTTTTTGCCCTCTTCTCGGATGTTATAGATGATTTTTACCTTTTCTTCTTTGGCACCTGCTTCTTTTGGTAAATCAACGATAGAAAATTCGATTTTCGCGTCATAATAGCCTTCTTTGGCGTAGAAATCTTTAAGTTTTTGCTCGCCGTTTCGTGCCCGCGCCCACGAGTAGTTTTTCCCAATTAAATTAGGCAATTCATTTTTCAGAACATCGTCCGCAAAAACTTTGTTTTTCCCCTTAATTTCAATATTTTCGATATTAGTCGGAATGCCTTCGCTAACGACGAAGGTGATAATCAGACTTTCCCCGTCAACCGAAGTCCCTTCTCTATGCTTGACCTGGGCATTTCGATATCCGAGTTCCTTCATAATTGCTTTGATGCGGTCACGATCTTCGCTCAAAATTTCGGTACTGGTGTAACCTCGCCCGTATCCGAGACGTGGAATTAATCCAACCAGACTGGCCTTCTGTGTATCCAAAATCGATATAATTTCGGGAACGGAAATCTTATTTGTGCCTTCGAGACGAATATTTCCGAGTCGTAATTGGCGATTCAGATTGACGCTGTAGGTGACATTGACGTCCCGGTTTTCCAAATCTCCGCCACTTAAAATTTCGCAAAGCCGGGTGGAATTATTAGCAATAGGATTTGCTTCATCTTTCGGAAATCCAGGAGTTACCGAGCATAGTTCTTCGACCTCGACAAAAAAATATCCTTTCTCCTGAAAATGATTGCGCAAACGGAAGGCGCCCTCGCGGATGGCTGAAAAATCAAGGGTTCCCTCGCGTTTTATCGGAAACAGCTGCTCCTGGAGTTTTTCGCTGAGTTGATGTTTTTTGACCTGTGCCTTGAATTCTACTTTGACTTCTACTTTGGCTCCGACTTCTCCGCTTAAATCAATCGCAATCGTGTTTTTATCCGCTTCAAAAGTAACTTTCGGCTCTTCTAAACGCGGCGCCAAATAGTTTTGTTTGATAATCGAACGCTTAATCATCTCGACATCTTCAATCAGTTTTATCCGCGAAAAAAGCATTCCATTTTGCAATTTGAGCAGTTTTTGAAGCTTGGCAACTTCAAAGCCTTTAATGTCAATTTTGAAATTTTCGACCCGCGCTTGAGCATTTGGAACAACTTGAAAGGTAACCGCGACCCGATTGGTGTTTTCCAGTGATTTCTGCGAATAACTGACATCCGCGTTATAAAACCCGCGTTCCCTCAGATAACTTTGAATCAAATCTGCGTTACCTTGGAGCGTTTGTTCAGTGAGGCTATCTCCCGGATTGATCAAATTGAGTTTGAGGAGCAGTTCTTCTTCGGTAACCGGTTCCCCGATCGTGGCGCCGATTTTGAAAAAGACCTTTTCGGCCTGAGTTTTACGTTTGATGATAAAACGCAAATCTACTTCGTTTTCGCCAATTGTTGAGGCTTCGACCTGAGCCCAAATTATCTTTTTTGAGTCATAAAGCGCCTCAATTGCTTCGCGAATTTTGACGGTCGAATATTTTTCGCCGAGCGCACCTCTGGCAATTAAGCGAAACTGTTCGGCAGCTGAAACGTCCTTATCAACTCCCTCGAAAGTGATACTAACATTTTTGATTCTGCGGTTTTCGTATTTATTTTGCGCCAGAATATTTGAGAAAAAAAATAATCCGCAGAGACATAAAGAGGCCGAGATTCTAAGCCAGTAAAAAGCAACAAGTGAAAAGTGAAAAGGATTTTGTCCTCTCCCTTTTACCTTTATTTTTTGCTCTCTCCGCCACTCTTCGACTCTGCGGTGCATACTATATTAAAACCTCTTTCTGAGACGAATCTCAAAGCTAAAATTATTATTGTTCCGGGTGACATTGCTCAGCGAACCTTGTTCATACTGGGCGACAAAAGAAAGCCGATTTGAGACCCGGTATTCAAAAGCCAGGACTTGATTCTGGTCTTCGGAAAGATTGGTCGAATAGGTCACTGCTAAATTTTTATTGATTTGGCGCCCGACGGTTAAGCGGGCTGTCGGGTTCAAGCGCCGCCCTGAGAGAATCGGGTCAATCTCAAATTTATTGAGACCAAAAAGTTTATCGGTAGCTTTGCGAATCGGGTTATTAATCAGCGAATCCGTGATGACTTCGGCCGCCGTATTAATGCCGGTCGTGGTAATGCCGGTCTCCGAATTTGAAAGACTGCCGGTCGTAATCAGCGAAACCACATCGGCTTGGGGCAAAGCCGGATTTGAACGAACCGTAGCGGTTAAACCATCCAAATTGCTCAACTCCCCAGCTAAGTTGACAAAAACCTGATAGCCTTTGATGTCAGTTTCGACTTGTAAATTAACAATCGGTTCGCCATTTGTTTGCGGTGGAAATTCAACCGTTCCGCGCTGCACTTCGTAGCGATCACTGCGGAAAAAGAGTGTTCCGCTATTGGCCGTCACTCTGCCCGAAATGATGGGATAATCAACATGGCCCGTCACTCGCAAATCAAGTGAAGCGGTCAAATCCGCCAAATTATTTCGAACCACCAGCGCATCACGGCCCTGGAGACGGATATCGAGCCGCGGAACGCCAAAGACCGCCGGGGTCGTTCCTTCGGAAATCGTGCCATCGCGCCGACTGCTGATAATGTCAGCCAGATCAATGTCTTTAGTGTAGATGCTCCGTTTCGCAAATATTGTTCCTTCAATCAAGGTATTAAACGCCTCTCCTTCCCGAACACTGGTTACTTTAACCTCAGCATCACCTGTCGTAATAAAGTTTTTGGGCAGCGGCGCCGTAATGTTTTGTCCGCGCAGTTCCAGTCTAAACCTTTGCAACTTCAGTCCTTCGACCAACGCTCCGCCCGTTCCGACAACTTTCCCACCACCGAGATAACCGACTGCCCGTTCAATTTGAGCCTGGTTTGAGGTAAAAAGGACTTTACCTTGAATTCGTTCAAAATTGAGCC
>JANOEF010000346.1:0-4859 GCA_031413075.1 Acidobacteriota bacterium
AGCCGAAATTCGGGCAGGCGACCCAAACACATCGTCAGGAGTCGGATTGGCATCACCGGAAAGGTGGTAAACAGCCCCACGTCCACCTGTGGATTCGAGCATTCCGGCCTGCGTGAGATGCTGAACCCAGTCGCCGACACCGACACCTGACGGACCGGTGACCCTCGGAGGGTATAAAGTTACCTCAAGTATTGAACTTGGTGTGCGCGGACTTTCGGTTGATGGAGAAAACAATAAATATCGGAGTGATTTTAACTACCGACCCGGTTTTCGGGTTTTTGATTCGAGTTTTTTGATGGAAGCCGTAGATGGGAAAGGCAAGGCTTTTGATTCCTTGCAGATAACTTCTTCGGGTTGGAGTTCAGATCCGACCGGTTTCCTGCGTCTCAATATGGAAAAGAACGGAATGTATCGTTTTGACGCGAATGTTCGGCGGGTTAATTCGGTTAACCAGGTCAGCAATTATGTGCTTGGATACAATCGGGCCGATACGACCCGCAACTTTGGTGATTTTGATTTGACTCTTTTACCGCAAAACGAAAATTTCCGGGTTCGTTTAGGCGCTTCGTATAACAAATATCAAGGCGATTTGGGATTTACGGTGCGAACCCGCGATGTCTTTCCGATTACTGAGAAAATAAATTCGAAGACGGTGGATTTACGCGCCGGGATAGATACCAAGGTGCTTGGCTTTAACCTCTCATTTACGGGTGGAATCCGACAGTTCAGCGACCGTTCCAAATTTGTCGTTGAGTCGCGAAACCCCGGTTTTGCCGGCACTTTTGTTCCTGCTGACGTCAATTTTATCAACAAACTTGAGAGAGCTAGTCCGAATACGGGAGATACCAAATACGGAACTTTCTCGATGAATCGGACCTTTGCCAAAAAACTTGATTTGACCGGACGCTTTATCTATTCGGTGACGGATAGAGGATTTAACATATTTGAAAATTTTTCGGGAGAAGGACCGATTTCAAGAACAAATCCGACTCTTATTTTCATTGATGCCGATATTTTTGAAATAAACGGTCGGGTTAAACGTCCGCAAGCCAGAGGTGATCTCGGTGTCACTTACGCGATTACCGAGAGGTTCAGAATTTCCAACACTTTTACGTTCGACCAATTTAATAGTAGCGGCGATTCTGATTATGCCGAAAGAGTAGTTAGTCGTTTGCAGTCAACCGGAGTTGCCAGACCTGACACTTTTTCGAGAACGTTTTATTACCGGTTTAATGGGCTTAAGCGTTTTACCAACACACTCGAAGCAGATTATCAAGTCAATTCGCGTTTCGGCTTTAACATCGGTTATCGCTACACCCACCGAACAGTTAATGAAGGGTTGGCCAATAGACCGATCACGCCGTCAGGAACTGCCACCGGTAGTGGTGAAGAGGAAGAAAATACAACCAATACCATCTTGTTCGGAACGAAAATTAAGCCGACCAAAGACTGGTCAATTTTCGCTGATGCCGAACATGGCGAGGCCGACAATGCTTTTACGCGGCTGGCCAATTATAACTTTACAAATTTCCGAGCAAGAAGTAATTGGAATTATAAACAGTTTACCTTCAGCGTTTCGGGAATTGTGAGAAACAACGAAAATCCGTCCTTTACGTCTGCGATTGGGTTGGTCCCGGCCGGAGAACTGATCGCAAATGTGAGATCCAGAATGTTTTCGGCTTATGCTGATTGGACGCCGGATCCGAAATGGTCGCTCAGTTCCGGATATACTTATCATTATCTGAACAGCAGAACGAATATCGTTGTTCCGCTGGCCGCCTTAACACCCGGATTCAGCGAATTCTATGTTCGCGACAACTATGTCTTTATAGATGTCACGGCGCGTCCGATTGACCGGCTCTCATTTTATGGAAGCTATCGGTTTAATGATGATCGAGGTCAAGGAAACCGAGTTTCAACCGTTCCTGAGAACATTATCAGTTCATATCCGTTCCGACTCCAGATGCCGGAATTTCGGGTAGCTATTAAACTGACTAAAAACATAGATTGGAATATCGGTTATCAGTATCACAGTTACAGTGAACGGCTGGATGTCGGATACTTTTCGTTGAATGCTTACAGCCCGGCATCGGGTGGGGTTCCTTTTCCGGGGACCAGCTTCTTGCCAAATCAAAACTATCGGGCACATTTGCCATATACTTCGCTGCGAATATATTTTGGCGGGGCGGATAGATAGTAACTTTTTAGTTTAGTATTTTACGGCGTCCGTTAAGTTAAATGACGGACGCCTATTTTTTTATTTGAAAGATTAGGTAAAAATTATGGAAACCAAACAAATACAGAAAAAATGGAGTTATCTTTTCGAGGAATTCGAAAATCCGAATACCCAGAACGGCAAGAACATCCTCGGGGGCAAAGGAGCGGCGCTGGCCAATATGACCATCTCGGGGTTGCCGGTGCCTCCCGGATTTATTATCACGACCGAGTGCTGTAATGCCTATCACGCCAACCACAATCTCTTTCCCGACGGACTTTGGGTACAAACCAGAGATCACATTTCGGCTCTCGAAGATAAGCTCGGAAAAGGCTTTGGCGACGCGGAAAATCCGCTGCTGGTTTCGGTTCGTTCAGGTTCACCGATTTCGATGCCGGGAATGATGGATACGATCTTGAATCTGGGCCTCAATGATCAGACCGTCAACGGGCTTGGTAAACAGACCAACGACGAACGATTTGCCTGGGATTCGTATCGGAGGTTCGTTTCGCTCTTCAGCCAGATCGTCTTAAATATGGAACACGAAAAATTTGAACGTGTTCTGGAACGGTATAAAAACGGCACCCGGCTTGATTCGGAACTAACGGCCGATGAGCTCAAGGAAATCGTCGCCACCTTTAAGCGGATCGTGTTCGCTGAGATCGGTAAAGACTTTCCCGAAGATCCCGAAGTTCAGCTAAAAATGGCGATTGGGGCGGTTTTTGAATCCTGGATGGGGAAACGAGCGGTGGATTACCGCCGTGTGCATCGAATTGCGGGTGACCTCGGAACGGCGGTCAATGTTCAGGCGATGGTTTTTGGTAATCTCGGGGAAACCAGCGGAACGGGTGTTTGTTTTACCCGCAATCCTTCGACCGGCGAACATGTTCTTTACGGGGAATATTTGCTCAACGCACAGGGCGAAGACGTGGTGGCCGGCATTCGGACGCCGAATCCGATTTCCGTTTTGAAAACTCAGCTGCCCGAAGTCTATGATGAACTATTCGATATTACCTCACGGCTTGAGCGTCATTATCAGGATATGCAGGATATTGAGTTCACCATTGAACGCGGAAAACTCTGGATGCTGCAAACCCGAAGCGGAAAACGCACCGGCGCGGCCTCGGTCAAGGTGGCCGTGGCTATGTTTAAGGAAGGTTTGATTGATCAGAAAACGGCTCTGCAAAGGGTTTCGCCCGAACAGCTTGATCAGCTTCTGCATCCGATGATTGATCCGGATGATAATACTCAGGTTTTGGTCACCGGCTTACCTGCCAGTCCGGGAGCCGCGCAGGGAATCGTGGTTTTTTCACCGGATGAGGCTGAGGAATTAGCCAAGGGTGGTGAAAAAGTCATTTTGGTTCGCCGTGAAACGAGTCCGGATGATTTTCATGGAATGGTTTTGGCGCAGGCTATCCTCACTCAACGAGGCGGGATGACCAGTCACGCGGCAGTCGTGGCCCGTGGAATGGGTAAACCTTGTGTGGCTGGCGCGACGGATCTTAATATCAATTACAGTCACAACGAAATGACTGTCGGTGATATTACCGTTACCAGAGGGGAATGGATCACCGTTGACGGAACTCACGGTGCCATCTACCGTGGAAAAATCCCCACCGTTCAGCCGCAACTGGATCAGGATTTTGAACTCCTGATGAACTGGGCTGACGCGGCCCGCCGTCTCAGAGTTCGGGCCAATGCCGATACCGGACATGATGCAACCGTGGCCAGAAAATATGGTTCCGAAGGAATCGGACTGTGCCGCACCGAACATATGTTTTTTGGCGATGACCGACTCTCGGTAATGCGCGAGATGATTCTTTCGAGCGGTTTGGGGGAACGCGAAAATGCCTTATCAAAACTGTTGCCATTTCAGAAAAAAGACTTTATGGAAATTTTCAAAGCGATGGACGGGCTTCCGGTCACGATTCGGTTGCTCGACCCGCCGCTTCACGAATTTTTGCCGAATAAGCACGAACTGATGGATGAACTGACCGAATTGAAATTTGAGGCCCGTTCCGCCAGTCCGGCTAAGATGAATATTCTGCTCGACGAAATCGGCGATAAACGTAAACTTCTGCGACGCGTCGAACAACTCTCAGAGGCTAATCCGATGCTCGGACTGCGCGGTTGTCGCTTGGGAATCCTGGTCCCGGAAGTGACCAGGATGCAGGTCAGAGCAATTTTTGAGGCCGCTTGCGAAGCGGCCGGCGAAGGACTCGACGTTCGTCCCGAAGTCATGATCCCGCTGGTTTCGACGCCCGAAGAATTTCGTCACCAGGCTGAACTGGTGCGCGAAATTGCCAGACAGGTCATGAACGAGCAGGGAATTGAACTGAAATATTTGGTAGGGACGATGATTGAACTCCCGCGAGCCGCGCTGGTAGCCGCCCAGATCGCCAAGGATGCCGAGTTTTTCTCTTTTGGAACAAATGATTTAACCCAAACCACCTTCGGTTTAAGCCGTGACGATTCGGCCAGGTTTTTGCCGGTTTATGTGGATAAAAAGATTTATCCGGATGATCCGTTTCAATCGCTGGATACGATCGGGGTCGGCGAACTAATCAAAATCGCGGTCGAACGCGGCCGGGCAGTTAATCCGAATCTGAAAATCGGAGTTTGCGGCGAACATGGCGGCGATCCG
>JANOEF010000347.1:0-6417 GCA_031413075.1 Acidobacteriota bacterium
CTCCTGCTTTTGCTTTTGCTTTTATCATTCGTCAGAAATTTGCGTCCAAAATTTGCCTTCGAAACCGGTTTGCCCCGTGAGGTAAGCCGCAAACTGAGTCGGACTCAGACCAACCGGAGTCTCAGAATCTGGCAAGGCCTGTTTATTCTATTGACCTTCACAGTTTTCGGATTTCACGTTTACTGGACGATTTTTGCCGAAAAAGACAATGAACGTTTTCAAACCCTCAGCAACAAAGATTTGCGGGTCAGACGAACGGCCTCGACCTCTTTACGCGGTTGGATGTTTGATCGTTCCGGTAAGCTCAATAATGCCCTCGCCTATTATAAAAAAAGCAAGGACGGCGACATTGACCGTTTTTATCCGCTTGATCGTGAAATGGCGCAATTGATGGGAACCGAACTTTCGACTCCGGGGCTTGACCGCACCCTCTACTCCCCGAAAGTTGACCCGATGCCCGAGGCCTGGGAAGTTTTGACCTGGATCAAAAAGCCCGAAGATACCCAGACGGACGTCAAAATTACGATTGACCGGGATTTACAAGTTTTTCTGGCAGAGCAATTAAAGGGTAAAAAAGGCGCAGTTGTGGTGCTTAATCCGCAAACCGGAGATGTGTTGGCGATGTATTCAAACCCGTCGTTTGCGATGAGCGAAGCCAAAACAATGGACGATATTCACAAACTTGAACGCGACAAAATGAATAAACCTCTACTGAGCCGCGCGATGCGTGAATATTATGTCCCGGGTTCAACCTTCAAAACTTTTACCATGATTTCGGCTTTTCGGGCCGGCAAACAGGATACAATTTTGACCAGCCTCCCTCAGGGCTTCATTCCTTTTCGTGGTTCCCGTCCGATTTTTGATGCCGTTCCGCCCTGCGAGCCGCCATATGGATGCGGACCGCTCAATATTGCGCAATCATTTGAGGCTTCAAGTAACCAATATTTTTCCCAGATGGCGGTGACCCTCGGCAAAGAAAGGATTAGCGAAACTGCCCAATTATTCGGCATCAAAGCGGTTGAAACTCCTAAAGACGCCGTCCTCGCCGGTTACTATCCTGACATTTGGAATACCAGCAATAAACGTCTCGCTAATGCCATTGCCCCACAACAATCAACCATTGTGACCGGCAAAAAAATTTCTGCTTATGACGTGGCTCTCGAAGGAATGGGACAAGGCTACGCGGGACAGATGACTCCGTTTCAGATGGCTTTGATTGTTTCGGCACCGGCGAATCTGGAAGGCAAATTGATGAAACCGAAAATCGAACTTGACCGTCCGCCGCAAATGCACGCTCAAATGCTAACCCCGCAACAAGCCGGCGCTATCCGTGAAATAATGGCTCTGGTGACCGAAGGTTCCGGCGGAACGGCAACTCGGGTTTTTGGTAATGTCCGGTCTCTCGGAATTAGAGTCGGCGGAAAGACGGGGACTGCCGAAAAACAAGCTCCGGTCTATGACGCCAATGGAAAACTCAAAACTGTCAGAAAAAAAAGAAAGGATAAAGACGGCAAAATCATAGAATATGATGCACCTGTGATGTTTGAACGAACCGATAGTTGGTTTGTCTGTATTGCCCCGTTAGAAAAACCTCAACTGGCTATTGCAGTAGTCGTCGAAGCCGGTGGTTTTGGAGCTCGAACGGCCGCTCCGATTGCCGCCAATGTGATTTTGAAAGCAAGAGAACTCGGGCTTTTAGGTGAACAATATAAACCAAAATCGGTCACGCCGACTCCTAAAAAGCCCCGAGGATAGCGCGCCGTTCCCATCTTTAGAAAGTGGAAATTTGAATTATGAAAAATCGAGCATCATCACATTTTTTAGTTTTAGCCATCATCGTCATCTTAGGGGCGATTTCACATTATGCGATTTATTACGCAGCTTTGATTCGCGGCTACGAAACTTCCTGGTTCACCGCCATCAGAAATTTAAGTCTGCTTGGATTGCTCGCAATTTTACCGGTATTTTTCGCCAATTTTTTCAAATTCAAAGGAAATTGGACGCTTTACACGACCGCCGTTTTAATGTTTTCGATTGGCTTAACGGTGCAATATCGC
This sequence comes from Acidobacteriota bacterium, assembly GCA_031413075.1. Lineage (GTDB taxonomy): Bacteria > Acidobacteriota > Blastocatellia > Pyrinomonadales > Pyrinomonadaceae > JAIBCC01. Next base: position 2,058 of record JANOEF010000347.1, read on the forward strand.
CTTTTTAGTGACCTCGAATATGCTTCGCGAGATAAAAAATCGGTAGCGCGTGAAGAAAAGATAAGAACTCAACAGCTTCACTTTATCCAGGAAAATTATTCCGCCGAGAAAAAACAAATGATGGGATTGCCGGCGACGCCCCCGTCACCGGTTGATTTGTCAAAAGAAACTCTGCGGGCGGCAAATGAAACCTCGCTCGGAGTATTTACCTCGGGTCGCACCTTTATTCCACTTTTTGCTATTTTTCTGATGATCGGAGCCTATTTCTTTTGTCAAAACGAATGGGTGCTCGGACTTTTTCAGAAAAACGGTTTTTTGATAGTATTGCTGACCTTGATTCCATTAATGGCGGCCGCCGTTCTTTCATCAGGCGGCAAGCTGCTCGGCAACATGACTCCCTGGGAATTGTCCAAAATTCCTTTTTTGATCGGATTTGCGGCGATCTTGGCCAATCTCTACCGCAAATTGATGCAAACTTATTGGGGAGTCCCCAAGGCCCGTGACGTGTTGCCGTTGTTGGTGATGGCGGTGATGCCGTTTATTCCGTTTCTCGTTCTCAAAGATTTCGGACAAATGCTCGTTTTCAGCTCGGTTTATATCACACTCTATTTGATCGCGGTTCGCCGGTTGCCGCAACGAATCGTTTTTGTTGGCTCAGTGGCATTTTTCGTGGCTTTGATTATGCTGAGCGCTTTACCTTCGAGCGTGCAGGTCAAAGTGCCGCTCCTATCCACCCTCTCAGAACCGGTAAAAACGTTTTTACCGCCCCGTATTCATCAGCGATTTCATCTTTGGTTCGATGCTTTGACGCCGCCGCCTCCGGACACGCCATTTTGGAAAGGTGACCTCGCCGACTTTTATTGGAAACAATATCGCAACGATCTGATTGAGCGAGAACCGACGGCAAAACCCATTTTTGACGAATTTGATAAATTAGATCAATTAAAGAATCCCGATGATTCGCAAAAAAAGCGAGAAACAGAACTGCGCGCCGAACTGAAGAAAATAGCGGCTGATGACATCGCTGAAATGTATCAGTTGACCAAGGACGAAACTTTTGACGAAACGCAGGCGGAAACTGCCCAACAGATCGGGGAAACTCAAGCCGACGAGCAAGAATTAATTGAATTAAAAAGACAATTGGCTCAACTTAACGAAGAGGCGTGGTTTGGGGATGATGCTTTGCAATCTTCCAGAGCAACTTTTGGGCTTTCGTCAGGCGGCAAAACAGGACGTGGATTGGGGTTGGGCTACGTTGAACTGATTCCGGTGGCGGATTCTGATTATATTTATGCGGCAATCGGCGAAGAACTTGGACTTTTCGGCGGATTATTGATAACCTTTGCGTTAATTACGTTTGTCAGCGCAGGAGTACGAACATCACTCGACTCGCGCGATATGTTTTGCAAACTTTGCGCAGTAGGTTTGACCGCTTTTATCGGGTTTCAGGCTTTGGTCAATATGGGAGGAATTACCCGTGCCTTGCCGATGACCGGAATTACGCTTCCGTTTGTCAGTCACGGCGGATTCAGTTTGATGACCAGTTTTGTAATGCTCGGAATGTTAATGGCTTTTTCGCATCGAAATGCGGTTGATGCAAGTATTGACAATGCTGAAAAACAAAAGTGAAAAGGTGAAAGGTGAAAGGTGAAAAAGTGAACAATTAAAAGTAGCTCAATATTTTTAAAAATAAACCACCTGCATCTTCATTCAAATTTAAAACTGACCGATATTAAAACTTTTCCACTTTTCCATTTATAAACTTTTGCACTTTAGATCGGAGAATAAAATGACGCACAATTCTTTCCAAATGATTACTTCGGCGGTTACTGACCGTGGATTGAGCGAGAAACGTCCCCAAAATGAGGATTCGTATCTCGAAATGCCGGAACGCGGTATTTTTGCCGTGGCTGATGGTGTCGGCGGAGCACAAGCCGGTGATACAGCTTCGCAAATGGCCATGGAAATCTTAGCCGAAGCATTCATCAATTTGCCCCAGGGCGGCGATGTCGAAGAAATGATGTTTCGCGCCATTACTCGGGCCAATCGGGCGATTTATCAAATGTCTCACGATTTACCGCAACTTTCGACCATGGCGACCACAATTGTCGCCCTTCATGTCGGGGGAAATATTGCGACGATTGGACATGCCGGCGATTCACGGCTCTATCGTTTGGATTCGCGAGGAAATTTATATCGTGAAACCCAGGATCATTCGGTAGTCGAAGAGGAAGTTCGCGCCGGTCGGATGACACCCGAGCAAGCCGAACATCATCCCAGTAAAAACGTCATCAGCCGTGCCCTCGGTGCTGAGGAATCGGTTGAAGTGGATATGAAGACGATCATGTTTGAGCCTAATACCACTTTTTTACTGTGCTCAGACGGTGTCACCCGTCATATTCCGGATGTTGAAATTCGCGAACTGTTGGCATTGCCGCATCCCCCGGTTCTGATCTGTTCTCAAATCAAAGATATTTGTTTTGAAAGAGGTGCTGCTGATAACTTAACTGCCGTTATTATTCGACTATCCGGCCATAATATTGAAGTTGTAACTGATTTTGACGAGAGTACCGTAGCCTCCCCGCGGCTCGCGTTTGAAGAAACTCTTCACGATTATCAAGAAATCCCTACTCAAAACTTATCTATGCCGGCAGAAGCTCAAAGTTTTGAGCCGCCGGCTTTGGTCGAAACTCCGCCGGTCACGCTGACCGAGACCACCGCGACTCCAACAAGTTCCGACTCGGTCGCTAATTCTATACATATCCATAGTAACGAATCTGGAAAACCCGACACAATCCGAATTGAACGGGACGAAGAGACTTATCCCGTTGATAAAAATAAAGGAATCGGATTCTTAGGCAAGCTTTTCATTTTTTTAGTTGGCTTGATTTTGGGGGCGATTTTAGGCTTTTTCGGACTCTATGCCTGGGGAACCTTTAATCCACCAGAAATTGTTCCGCAAATAACCAAAACTCAATCGGATAATATCCCCTACAAATCTTTTGAGGATGCCCGGAGAAATATTGACTTCGACGCTCAGGGATACATTAATTCAAGTAGTGCTAATGCGACTAATGCCGAGGATTTTTATCTTTTGGGTCGGGCCTACATTCTGACGGGTAAATATAATGAAGCCAAGGATGCTTTTATCAAAGCTAAAGAGCGGCTGAGTGATTTCAAAGGAGACGCGAAAGATAAAGCGATGTTGACCAATGAGATAGTTTTCGGGCTGGCCATGAACACTCCGTTTTATCTTGACGCTTTGAAAAAAGAAAAACTCGCCATGCCCAATTCATCCGTCAATAATCCAAATAACAATACAAACGCTAATAAATAGTTGGCTTGGCATGATATATCGAGGGCAAAAACTTAGCACAGATTGATCTAAGTTTTTGCCCTTTATCCGTGTCCGTCACGCTGACGTTTGGCTTCAAAAAATATGACACCGGCCGCAACTGCGGCATTTAGACTTTCAACTCCGTTTTGCATCGGAATTATTAGACTTTCATCGGACTGATGGCGTTCCGATTCGCTTAAACCGTGACCTTCAGACCCGATAATCAGCAAATGCGGGAGTTTCCAATCAATCTCCAAATAACTCCGGTCGCTGCGAATATCAGCACAAACCGACCTGATATTTCGCTCTTTGGCCCACCGCAAAACCTCAGAAAATTCGGCTTCGGTCCAGAATTGGAGTCTCAAGTTAGCCCCCATTGCCCCCCGCAACGTTTTGGCGGAAAAAACATCTGTCGTCCCCTTCGTGGTGATGACTCCTTCAATTCCGACGGCTTCCGCAGTGCGCAAAATTGCGCCTAGATTTGAGGGATTATTGAGTTGATGCAAAAGTAACAAAAAGGGATTTTGACTAAGATTTTTTTCAACTAGTTCCCGGCCGGTTTTCGGCTTTTCGGCGATAACGATAATTCCCTGCGAAGTTTTAGTGTCTGACAGCGAATCAAAGATCTTTTCCTCAACCTCTGCGATCTCAGCATTTGCAGTTAAGAGTTTTTCGATCAGTTCGACCGACCGTTGGTTTTGTAATAGATGAGACGTAACCACCACTTGCCGGATTGTAAGCGAGGTTTTAAGCACCTCTGCGGTGAGCCGAATCCCTTCAACAAAAATCCATGCGCGCTCCTGCCCGGCCCTCACCGCCCGGGCAAACTTTAATTTTTGATTGTCTCGACTATTGATTTTTGGAATTTGATTCATTTAAGGCAAATAGTTGTAAAAAACATAGAAAAACAATGAAATTTACTTAATGGTTAAGACCAATGGCGCACTACTCGCCTCTATCCCATTCTCAAAAATGATGTTTGGGACTGCTTTTCTCAAGATATTCAAACTTCCGTTACAATCG
>JANOEF010000348.1:0-8357 GCA_031413075.1 Acidobacteriota bacterium
GAAACCGCAATGATGTTTTTAACCCCCGGAATCGCTATATTATTCGCAATACCGCGTCCCTTGGGAACTTCGGCATCCATTATAACTTTAACTGTTTCAATGCCTTCGAGCTGTCCGACAAACTCAATTGCCTGGGCTTCCATCTCTTCTTTGACCGGGCACGCCGGCGTAGTGAGGACAATGCGGAATGAAACATTTCCGCCGTCAATCACTAAATCTTTAATAAATCCGAGGCTGACGATGTCTTTTCGTAAATCAGGATCAATAATTTGTTTTAATGCGTCTAAAACTGCTTGTTCTGTAATTTGGCTCATAATTAGTAAAGTCAAAAAGTTTATAAAGTGCAAAGGTGAAAAAGTTTGTGGTTTCTAAAAATAGCATAAAATTGCAATTTGACAGGTGAAACGTGCAAGAATATAGGGCAAACGCATCTAAATTTAGAATGTACGAATAGAAATCAAAGCCAATAAAAATAAGGCTTTAGAATTCTTTTTAAGCAGAAAACGGAAATTCGTTATTAAAAAATTGTCTAAAAATCATTGTCTTTTTCAAAGATTTATGCGGCTAAATTATGGCAATCATTCATAAACCCTTTATTTTCAGTAAAGTTTAGATGCGTTTGCCCTATGCAAGAATATTTACTTTTTCACTTTTTCACTCTTTCACTTTTTCACTTATAATTATCTTTACTATTTTTTCAAGAATTTGCAATGTCAGACGAAAAATTAAGAAAATTTATTACCCTTTGCCGGATTGCCGAAGTCTGTTCAAGATGTCCAGATTTAGCCGATAAAAAAGCGGTTTTAAGCGAATTAAATGGGAGTTTGAACCCCAAAGTTTTTTTTATTGCCGAAGCACCGGGGCGACAAGGCGCAGATCGGACTCGCCGACCTTTTTATGGTGACAAGTCGGGCGAAAACTTTCAGAAATTTCTCGATTCAATTGGTTTGAAAAGGGAAGAAATTTTTATTACAAACGCCGTCATGTGCAGTCCGCGCAAAGAAAATGGGGCAAATCGGAGTCCGAAAAAAAGTGAAATAAGGAATTGTTCAGCCTTTTTGCGGCAGATTATTCAACTGCTTGAACCAAAAGTGGTTGCTACTTTGGGGAGTGTCGCGCTTGAGGCTTTGAAGTCTATCGAATATCATCAGATTAGTTTGAAAAACGACATTGGCAATTCTTTTGTGTGGAATGAGAGGAGTTTAGTCCCCTTATATCATCCAAGTCCCCAGGTAATTGCTTCCCATCGCAGATTTGCCGATCAAATGAGAGATTTTCAGACGCTGAAAAAATTGTTATGAATGAAGTTAGATTGTATTGGCTGCCGCATTGCTCAACTTGTCAAAAGGCAAGGGAATTTATCGAACAAATTGGCGTGACCATCAACAAAATTCATGATTTGAAGGCGCACCCGCTTTCACGCGAAGAAGTGTTTAAATTAGCCAATCTGGTCGGCGGGGCTGATAAACTTTTTTCCCGCCGCGCCAAAAAATATCGGGAATTAGGCTTACCCCAAAGGGAAGTTTCAAGTGCCGAAATGCTAGAATTGATGTCAAGCGAATACACCTTTATCAAGCGTCCGGTGTTAGTGATCGGTGAAAGCGGAGTGGCCGGATTTGCGGAAAAGATTTACAGAGAGATGTTACCAAAATGAACCAGGAATTATTAGAAAATTACCACCAAGTCCGAAATGGCAGAACGGGCTACCATCAGCAAAAGCGCGGTTTAATCGCCGTGTGGGGCAAAGAATCGGCGCAGTTTTTGAATGGCTTGGTTACCAATGATGTCGCCAAATTAGAAGATGGTTCCCGGATGTCAGCGGCTTTTCCGAATGCTCAAGGCCGTCTCTTGGCGGTTGTCAGCGTTTTGCGGCAAGGTGACAGATTTTTGTTTGAAACAGACGAAATTACGCACGAAAAAGTCTTTAACAACCTTTTCAGATTTACTTTTGCCGGCGATTTTTTTGTCGAAGATTTGAGTGAAAAATATGGCTGTTTTTCAATCGAAAATGGACAATTGATAATTGATAATGGAGCAGTAATTGCATTTGGAAAGAATGTTTTTGTGCCGACAAATGCGGTCGAGGTTTTCCAAAATCAACTTTTAAGTGCTATCGAAATTACAGAGGAACTTTATCAAATTTTAAGAATTGAAAATGGCATTCCGCTCTATGGCATTGATATGGATGAAACCACAATTGTTCCTGAACTTGGGTTGGATGAACTGATTAGTTATAACAAAGGTTGCTACATCGGACAGGAAATAATAGCCCGCATTTATTTTCGAGGTCACGTCGCTAAACAGTTGAGAGGGTTGGTGTTGTCGGGTGAATTAGGAGAGAATCAAACGTTGGAGTTGAAAACAATTGACGACAAAAATGCCGGGCGGCTGACTTCGGTTTGTTATTCCCCCAAACTCGAAAAACATATTGCCCTTGGTTATGTTCGGTATGATTACTTGGCAGAAGGAACGGAGATGAAAATCGGTGAAATTACGGCAACGGTTAAAAATTTACCGTTTGTGAGTTAGAATGTTGAGAAAAGAGGTGTTTCATGTGGCGAATTCTATTTCTGATATTTATTTTGCTCAGCTCATTGGCTTTTGTTCAGGCTCAGGAGCAACCCCAAGCGAGAAAGATTGATGAGTTTGGGAATGTAACTAACGGTGATGTCAAAAGGAGGATGCTGGATTTGCAGATTGAGTTGGCAAACGATCCGTCAGCTCAAGCCTTTATCATCAATTACGGAACCAGCACAGAAATTGCCCGCAGCGTCAAACAAATTCAGCAAGCCATGTCATTTTTGAATCTTGATAGGTCAAGAGTGACGGTCGTTGAAGGCGGGTTTGGGGGCATTATCAAAACTGAATTTTGGATAGTTCCGGCTGGGGCAGAAAATCCAAATCCTAAATCAACCGCCACAAAATTAGATGAATTTGGAAAAGTTAATAGCGGCGAAATGAAGATGAGGCTAGACGGTTTTTTGATTGAACTTCAAAATAAGCCGGATCAACAAGCATTCATAATAAATTCCGGTTCGACAACAGAAACTGCACAGCGTGAAAAAGCTATCAAAAGCTATCTTTTGATTCGCAAAGCAGATTTGTCCAAAATAAAATTTATTAAAATAAGTGCCGGTAAAAACATTAAAACCGAACTTTGGACCGATTCGGAAAAATCTGCTCAACTTAATAACTAAATATGAATGAACTCAAGGACATAGATTTACCCAACGCAAAACTTGCCTACACCATTATCCAATCACTCTTGCACAACCAAGAGGCGTTGAGCGACCTCCTGGCGTTGATGGCACACGCCCTGGATGAAGATGTGGCCAAGGCTTTGACCAACACCAACGAGTGGGAAAAATATTTGGAAGCCAAACGTGAGCTTGAAAATACGAAGTTGCAAATTGAGAAATTTACGGAAGAAATTCTTTTAATGGATAATTGAATATGGATAATAAAGAAAATCCCTTAAAAGACAAGTCGTATAAATTTGCTTTGCGAATTGTGAAACTTTACAAAGTTCTGATTGACGACAAGAAAGAATTTGTTTTATCTAAACAAGTTCTAAAATCAGGAACTTCAATTGGGGCAAATATTACGGAAGGAAATCAGGCTCAATCAACCGTTGATTTTATCCATAAACTTTCAATCGTACTTAAAGAAGCATTTGAAACCGAATATTGGCTTTGCCTTTTACGAGATAGTGAATTTATTACCGAAAAACAAGCAGAGTCTTTGATAAATGATTGTAACGAATTACAAAAAATGCTAACTGCCTCAATCAAAACTTCAAAATCTAATAGCTAAAATGGATTATCAATTATCAATTATCAACTATCAATTAATCATCATTGGAGCCGGGCCTGCCGGAATCTCTGCGGCATACGAAGCACAAAAATTTGGACTAACTTATTTGGTTATTGAAAAAGGCCTAATTGGAAATACCATCTATCAATATCCGGTCGGCCTGACTGTCTTTTCGACCACCAAAGAACTTGAATTGGTCGAAGGAACGCTGCACCCCGTCCGCGAAAAGCCGACCCGCGAAGAACTGCTTTCGTATTATGTCCGCTTTGTTTTGGATAATGATTTAAATGTTCAGACCGAAGAAGAAGTTCTAAATGTCGAAAACTTAGGCGAAAATCATTTCAAAATCACCACCGACAAAGGCGTTTACGAATCAAAAGCCATTTTGTTTGCCATCGGCGCCATGGAACATCTCAGAAAATTGGGGGTCAAAGGTGAAGATTTGCCAAAAGTTCGTCATCTTTTCCGCGAAACTTATCCATGGGTCAAGAAAAATGCCATGGTCATCGGCGGCGGAAATTCGGCGGGTGAAGCGGCTTTGTTTCTCGCCCAAGAAGGGGCAAATGCAATCCTGGCAATATTTAGGACGGATTGGGAAAATAACGACCCGAAACAAGGTTGCATCAAATATTGGGTTAAACAACCACTTGAGGCCGAGTTATCAAAAGAATGTTTGAACATCTATTTTCTCAAACGCGTGGTTGAAATCCGGGAAAAAGAAATTGTTTTGGAAAATGAAAATGGACAAATCGAAACTTTTCCAAATGATGTTGTTTTTGTGCTGATTGGGGCTGATGCAGAACTTGGACTGTTGACAAGTTTGGGAGTAGAAACCCAAAAATCAAAATACGGCACGATTCCGGTTTATGCCGAAGAGACTTTTGAAACGAATATCAAAGGCGTTTACGTGGTCGGACATTTCACCGAAGCAAGGCATATTGCAGGGGCGATTCAAGTTCCAAAGAAAATTGTACCGAAAATGGCTGAAAAATTGGCACCTTTAAGATGATTAATATAGATGCAATATCGCACGTTCGCGGTGAATCCATTTACCTTGACGACATTCCTGTGCTTGAAGGAACCCTTTTCGCCTGCATTTTTGATTCAACGATTGCCCACGGGAAATTGAAAAATATTGATGTTTCCGAAGCCGAAAAATGTGCCGGCGTCGTGAAAATAATTCTCGCCAAAGACATCATCGGACGCAATGAAATCGGCGGAATTATTGAGGATGAACCGCTTTTGGCTGAAAGTGCAGTTCATTTTTGCGGAATGCCGATTGCGATTGTGGTGGCTGAAACTGATGAACAGGCCCGGCACGCGGTTAAGAAAATAAAGGCTGACATCGAACCGCTCGAAGTAGTGACCGATGAACGGGTTGCATTTCAAAAGGGCGAATTGATTGCTCCTCCGAAAAAGTTTGTTTTGGGCGATACAGAAAAGGCGTTTGAAAATTGCGAACATATTTTTGAAGGCCAGACTTACACAAACGGGCAAGAACATTTGTATATTGAAACCCAGGGCGCATATTCGATTCCAACCGAGCAGGGCGGTCTCAAGATTTATTCATCCACGCAAGGACCGACCGCCGTTCAACGGACAATTATGAAGGTCACGGGTTTGCCGATGCACAAACTTGAGATTGACGTAACCCGTTTAGGTGGAGGGTTTGGCGGCAAAGAAGACCAGGCCAATGCGTGGGCAAGCGTCTGTGCGGTAGCAACTCAATTGACTAACCGTCCGGTCAAATATGTGCTTTCGCGGATGGAAGATTTGCGGATGACCGGCAAACGTCATCCATATTCGGCGGATTACAAAATCGGGGTGGATGAAAATTTGAAAATTGTGGCGTATGAAGCTACATTTTATCAAAATGCAGGTGCGGCGGCTGATCTTTCGTTACCGGTGTTGGAACGCACGCTTTTTCATTGCACCAACGCTTATTTTATTCCGAACGTGACCGCCACAGCCTATTCGTGCCGGACGCATCTTCCTCCGAATACCGCATTTAGAGGTTTCGGTGGGCCGCAAGGGATGTTTGTGATTGAATCAGCTATCGCCCACGCTTCGGAAAAATTGGGCGTTTCGGCAGATGAAATCCAGCGGAAAAATTTACTCAAAACCGGTGACCAATTTCCCTACGGACAACTTGCTGTCAGCGAAGCCGAAACCAGTTGGACAGCCGCCGCCGAAAAATTTGATTTCAACCGATTAAAGCAAGCAGCGGACGAATTTAATCTACAAAATAAAAACGTCAAAAAAGGTGTCACAATTCAGCCGATTTGTTTCGGAATTTCGTTTACTAAAACTTTGATGAATCAAGCTCGCTCGCTCGTCCACGTTTATACGGATGGAAGTGTCGCAGTTTCGACGGGTGCGGTTGAGATGGGACAGGGCGTAAATACCAAGATTTTGCAGGTCGCAGCGAACATTTTTTCGATTCCGCCTGAAAGAGTTAAAATCCATTCAACCAACACTTTGCGCATTGCTAACACTTCACCCACTGCCGCTTCGGCCGGGGCTGATTTGAACGGACACGCCACCAGATTGGCTTGTCAAAAGATTTTGGAGCGTTTGAAAGAAGTTGCAGCAACTGAGTTTGAAGTAAACACGGAAGAAATTTCTTTGATTGAGGAATTCGTTTATGTCGGGAAAACTAAAACCGATTTGACCTGGAAAAATCTGTTGATAATGGCTTATGAAAAACGGGTTAATCTGAGCGAACACGCCCATTACGCACCCGAAGGAATCGGTTTTGATTGGACAATTTCAAAGGGAAAACCTTTTGCCTATCACGTTTACGGAACAGCAATAGTGGGCGTCACGGTTGATTGTCTGCGCGGAACTTACGAGATTGATTTTGTAAAATGCTGTCACGATTTTGGTAAAACGATGAATTCGGCGGTTGATTTTGGACAAATCGAGGGCGGAATTGTCCAGGGGATTGGATGGATGACGATGGAAGAAATTGTCTATGATGTCAATGGCAAACTGAGATCCAATGCGCTTTCGAATTATAAGATTCCCGATATTTACTCGGTTCCAAAAGATATTGAAATTTTACCGCTTGAAACTTCAAGAGAAAATCTCGCCATTATGAATTCAAAAGCGGTCGGCGAACCGCCATTGATGTATGGACTCGGTGCCTATTTTGCGATTCGGGAAGCCGTTAAAGCATTTAACCATGATAATTTTCCAAATTTTGACGCACCTTTTACAGCGGAAAAAGTCTTACTTAATTTGTACCGCAAAATCTGTTAATGAGGGAATATGAAAAACGCAAATCTATTTGTTTTTATTTGTTTTTTGTTTTTTCAAGTTTCGGCCCAAACTAAAGCCGACCTGCTGCTTTTGGATGAAATCAGAAACATTAAGGCGATTGACAATCATTCACATGTTGAGCGCGTGACGAGCGAAAACGAAATAGATGACGAAGGCGATGGGATTTCGTGCGGTGGTTTGCAGTTTGTTTCGCTGCCGCCGATGCGTTTAAGGATTGATAATCCGATTTATATCGGTGCTTGGACTGAATTATTCGGCTTTCGTGCAGATCGCATAAACAAGGATAGTTCGCACCAATATCTTTTAATGAAAAATAAAATAAAGGGAGAAAAAGGTGAAAATTATCCGGTGTGGGTTTTGGATAAACTCAACATTCAAATAATGTTGGCGAATCGAGTTGGAATGGGGCGGGGACTTAATTCGACACGATTTCGATGGGTAACCTATGGTGATCCATTCCTCTTACCGTTCAGCACTCTTAAAGCCCGCGAAGCAAATAGTGATCTAAAGTTTTTTTATTCACAGGAAGAAAACCTTTTTAAGCGTTTTCTCTTGGAACTGAAAATTGCAAAACTTCCAACTAGCTTTGAACAATATTTAAAAACGGTTGTGACTCCGACACTCGAACGACACAAAGCAAAAGGGGCTGTCGCGTTGAAATTTGTGGCGGCATATTATCGGTCACTTGATTTTGCTGAAAGTTCAAAAGCTGATGCCCAAATTATTTATGCAAAATATTCTGGCGGCGGCGAACCGAGTCCGATTGAATATAAAAAATTTCAGGATTATGTTTTTCGGTTTATTGCCTCTGAAGCCGCCCGGCTCAACCTAGTTGTGCATATTCATACCGGTGGCGGTTGTGGACATTTTTTTAATCTGAAAACCGCTAACCCGATATTGCTCGAACCATTTCTCAATAGCTCAAGTCGAAAGGCGAAAATAGTCCTGATTCACGGAGGTTTTCCGTTCACTAATGAAACCGCTTTTTTGTTGGAAAAACCAAATGTTTATGCTGATTTTTCGGCCCAAACCTTTTTGCTTTCCCCAAAAGCTTTGAGCCGAATATTAAGAACTTGGCTAGAATACGAACCCGAAAAGATTCTGTTTGGAACAGACGCCTCGCCGGCTACGCCGGAGGTAAATTGGGAAGAATCAGCGTGGCTCACCAATAAAACTGCCCGCGAAGCACTCGCCATAGCTTTAACCGAAATGATTGAAGATGGTGAAATTACGCGGCTCAGAGCCTCAGAACTGGCACAAAT
>JANOEF010000349.1:0-26314 GCA_031413075.1 Acidobacteriota bacterium
CTCGTCGGACTACGAAGCGGCGATCACCGGGCGAACGGGCGCCGTTATCCATTTGCCGTTTTGTGCGCCGCCAAGCAAAGTTTCGCCGTAAACAATCGGAACAACTGAGTTTTGCGCCGACGTTGCTGAAATAAAAATTGCTCCAATCAATAAAAATGTTGTTAAATTTCGCATAATTTTTAATCTATTTGCTTTTCGCTAATTCATCGTAAAAAACGACTGCCGTTTGACAAATTTGTTCTAATTTTTGCGCCTCGTTTTCCGCCCTCTCACCATCAAAATTACTATCCCAAAAACCCTCATCCTCATTCCAGCGATGACATACGAAAGTGAATACCCCGTCTTCAAAAGCAATGCCGAATTGACCGGAAAAGTTTTTTTGGTATTTATTTAACTCACTAAGAATTTTGTCTTTCGCCAGCAGGTTAAACAAAAATTGCGGATTCCGACTGTGAAAAATAAAATCCTTGGGTATTACAGAATGAAGTTCCTGACAATCGGACAGATTTTTAGTAAAGTGGTAATGTTTTTTCTGAATATAAAATTTTTCTCGGAGATTTGGAAGGCTAAAGCAGATTCGACTCTTCAACCCAACTAAACGAATTCCTCTACTAAGGATTGGCGTAACTTCTACTTCAAAAAGTGTTCCGTTACGCTCAAATCGGATTAGTCTATTAACCTGAACCACCTCAATCGAAAGCACTTTTCCGAATTTAGAAAATAATTCGGGCAATATTTCTGATTTCAGGAAACGAATTTTCTCCTTTCTTTTTCCTAATCCTATATACGCGCGATAAGCCTGATAGATCATACCTACGAAAAAAAGTAAGCCGATAATAACAGCCAATAAGCCAATTAAGTCAGGGCTTTTTTGGAAAAATGCCAAAGTTAATTCGTTGATAATCATAATTTTAAGTTGTTGCTTCTCAGGTTTCTAAAATAGTTGTTTGAAAACTCAAATTTAACTCTTTTTCTGTCACCAAAGGTGACTAACAACATAGCCTAGGGAGGATCCCTAGGACTGGTTAAAAAAGTTTCCGACCTTGAAGGAGTCGAACATAAACAGTTGAATATTCGTCACTTACAGCGACGAATTATCTTCTTTATCTGACGTAGGGTGTCGCTCATCCTTCGCTTTACCCTCCGCTATGATGTTTGTCCCCGTTGGGGACTTTAAGGAAAATTTAGTTCTCAAACAGCTTCAAAAAGTTATTTTTTGTCTAGCTCGTCTGCAACTTGCAGCCTTTCATCTATTTCGCCGATTTTTTCTAAAAAGGTTTTCAGAAATGTAGGAATCGGCTCTATCTCGTCTAACCCGAATCTGGCATAGCTGAGTCCGATGTTTTTCTCTGTCTTCCCGCTATAATGAGTGATGTAAATTGAAGGTCCCCAATCAATTCCGCCGCTGAAGATATTGTAATTTCGTTCAGCCTTCTGAAAATCGGCTTCTTCCGCAATTTTGACCAATTCGGATATTTTCGCCGGAGAGATTTGCCAACATTTGGCTTTTTTGCCTTTGATTGTTTTACCGCCAAGTCGTCTGGATTCCGTTTGGCAATTAATCCGTCCGCTTTGGTAAAAATAAAATGTTGTGGACGAACTTTTCGGACCGCTTTGGTAGCTTTTGTAAATTTCAAAAAGCAGAACATCTTTTGTTTTAGTTTGGGCTGACATAGAGATTGTCAGCGTGAATACAATCAGAAAATAAACGATTATTTCTTTCATTCTTTAGTCTCCTTTACTGCTCCAAATTCATTTTTTGCCGAGTTCATATTCAACTTTCAGCGTTTCGCTTATTTCGCCAAGTTTGGTCAGAAATTTTTCCAGCGAAAGTGGGATTTGTGTCTTAGCATCAATTTGTCTGGGATTGCCCAAACCAACTTCCTTGTTGCCGCCTTTTTTGAAATAGATAATTGTGAGAGATTTTCCCCAATCTACACCACCATTAAAGTATTGATAACTCTCCGTTTGAAAGTCCGTCTGTTCGGCAAGTTCAGTTAATTCATTTATTTTTGCCTTGCTTATTTGGAGGCATTTGGATTTATTGCCTTTTATCTCTTTTCCACGCGGGTCGTAACGGAGTGATTTGCAGGCAATTCGTCCGCTTTGGTAGATAAAAAAACTATTTGATGAGTTTAGTCTGTTTCCCATTCCACCACCGCCCGGACTGGAGAATTTCTTGATTTCAAAAAGCAACCTATCTTTGGTTTTAGTTTGGGCTGATAAAGAAATTGTTAGCGTGAAAAACAGTAGAATGTAGATAATTTTGTTCATATCTTTAAACTCCGCAGCCAGCTTCCAGGACTTTGGTTGGCGTGTTTTGATTGAGTTGATAAACGCGATCCCAGTATCCGTATTTATGTCTAATGGTGAGGACTATTTCCAAACTTCCATCGCCGTTAAGGTCGGCAACCGACCCAAAAAGGCGAACATCAGTCGAGCCCGACAAATTTCCTTTGGTAAAAAAATCTCCGTCAATCAGGATGTTTTGCGGTTTTCCGTTGACGTTTTTTCTGAGCAAAGCAAACGAATAATCGCCAATGCTGCGGATTTCCAAACTGTCTTTGTTTTCGTGATAATATGCGGATATCAGAGTTTCCATCATCCCGTCTCCGTCAAGGTCAACCTGCATAGATTGTAAGATTTCGATTTGGGCAGACGGCGTAATTTTTCGGCTCTTTAAGAATTCCGCCGCTATCTTTTGATTAGTCGGGTCGGCAAAAGGAATTCGTTTTGCAAGGCGCGGAAGCGGATCCCACTTGGCTTCTGCTCCAATAGCAATTAAGACTTTCTGGTTCCTCGTCACTTCAATATCGGGCAAATCGGAACAAGACGAAAATTGAGCCTTTCTCCCAATCCCCGGACTGCCTTTTTCGATTGCGCTGTGACCAAGTAAAATAAACCGGCTCTCATCTTTCATTTTCGGAAAAGTTTGTTCGGCGGTCAGCCATTTACCGTCCTGCACCCCGCCCAACAGCACGTTTTCTTTGACAATGGGAATGACCGGCGATTGCGAAAAAACCGAAGAAATAAACGACAGTAAAAAAACAACTTTAATGATAATTTTATTCATAATTTCACCCTTTCACGACGGAAAAAAGACCGACAAAAAAAATTATTAAGAACATTAAGCCAAAATATAGCCACGATAATAATTTGCTAGTGCGTCCGGTTTTAGACTGTCGAAGTCCGCCGACAATATATGCAATTCCCGCCGAAGCCGTAGCCCCCCACATCGGCAAAGCCAGAAATGCCATTACAAACTTGGCAAAAAACATCTGCCGAATGGTTAACGCAATACCCAATCCTGAAATGAGCATAAGTATCGCACCAATAGCAATCAAGAATTTTCCCAATCCTTTAACCGTTGATTGCGTCTGCATTTTCTTTCCGCATTTCGAGCAAATCGGATTGGCAGTCAATGTTTCGACTTCACATTTACGACACCAATAAATTTCAGTTTCGTTAGTCATAGTTTTTCAGTTTGAAATACCCAATCGCCGGAAAATAATCGTGGTTGCCGTTTCGGTTGCCGACATTTGGACTGATGCCTGATGTATCAAAGTAAATTTTTAAGGCTTTTGAACTGAATGGAATCTCATCTTTATTTGCAACATTTGAAGTTTGTTCAGTTTCAATATAATAAAGCCACAACTCTTTTTCGCCCGATTGTCCGCCACGTCCCGCGTAACAACAACGGGCTTTTGTAAGCTGGTCGGGTTTGCCGAAAAGTTTCAGTATTTCCTCTTGATGATTCGATTTGATTTGATAAATTTGGTCAATTAAAGTTCGGCTCACCATCTCGCCACGAGTTTGATAATCGCCATTTTTCCATTGTTCGGAATTAAACTCTTTCGTTTGAAATGGCCGTGGTTCTTTCGGGAAAAGTTTGGTAATCGAGGTGCAAGAAGCGTTTAAGCTAACCAAAATGCACCAGAAAAAGATTTGTTTGATAATTTGTTTTTTCATCTCAAGTTGTAACCTCTCTCACGAATTATCGTTCGTTGAAATGGTTTAGTTGGAAAATATTTGCCTTGATTATTCAAATACTAAACCAATCCTATTTTCGTTGTATTTGTCATCAGGATCAGCCAAAACATTGACGATTGCGCCCGTTTGCACTCGCGGCAGATAAATTATTGAAAGCGCAAGAGTTTTTTCCGCTTGATAGGTCGGATAGTTCGGAATGGAAATTTCGAGCAATAATTTGACGCGGGGATTATCATTGATCAGAATTCCCGTGTCGGACAGTTTCAAAATTTTTGCCGTGCCGGGTTTGCCGTAGGTCACGATTTCTTTGATTTTGTTTCGTTTGCGAATAACGAAAAGCAAAGATAGGAAAATAAACAGGAACGGAATCAGGGTAAATAATCCGCCCATCAGAAAGAAAAAAGTTTTCAAATTAAATCCATCCGCCGTTAAGGTTATTGGGTTAACGGTAAATCCTTGATACAAAAAATAACCTCCGATTGCCCAAAATGGAACGGCGAAGATGCTCATAAATAATAGATAACGGATTGTTGCCATATTTAGTCTCCTTTGAACGTTCTTATTTGACATTTATCTAGTGCTACCAATTATATGAATCATTTCCACCTTGATATTGTCACTCGGCGCGGCAAATCCGGGGAATTCGACTTTCTCCATCATTCCGTAGCCGTCCTTGGTCACATTTAGCCGAAGCATTTGAGTCGCACGATGTTTAGCAGTCACGGTAAAAAATCCTTAAGCATCGGATTTGGTTTCAACTTCGCCCAAAGTTCCGCCAAATAGAATTTTTGCATCGGGGATAGGTTTGCTGACGGTATCAACCACATAGCCTTTGACGGTTGTGCTGCTGGTTGAAAAAAGACAAGCGGTGTTCAGAAAAATTAGGCAAGCTAGGCATAAACTCAAATTTACTAACGGTTTAATCATATTGTTCTCCTCATTGCGTTAAACTATTCGATAATCTCAAACTTCAAAATATAGTTCATCATTGAGAACGCCCGATTTATCCAGATTTACCATTTTCGGATAGCCGAGTTTCCCATCCTATTGGGCTACTCTTTTGTGCCAAGTCCCTGTGTCCTTTACTGCTGACTCGATACAGCCGAACATCGCATCAATCGTTACATAACTGCCGAATCGGACGTTCTCTGAAACAGGTTCGAGATTTTCAAGTTGGATTGATTTCGCTACACCGTCGCGGACGGTGATAATAAATTTTCCCATCGGCGTAGCGTGACCTGTTTTTTGCACTTCAACTGTCATCTTATAATTTTTGATGTTGCTCTCGCGCCACAATTTATGGTTGCGCTCAAACTCACTTTTCTGCAAGGTAGCGCACGAAAATTGAATTGTCAGCAAAGAAATAGACAGGCTCAAAACAAGTAATTTATTCATTCTTTCCACCTCCTCCCGAAATTCGGAGTGTCTTTTTCAATTTTCGAAAGACTTATTTTCATCGTATTGAATTTTCTTTTGAAATATCTCCAGACAATCGAAAATGCAATCATCAACCCGAAATTTACAAGGTTCATCATCAAGAATGTGAATGGCGTTACATCTTTGCGAAACAGACGGTAATAGCCCGACGAGTTCGCCCCAAAGACGAGCGGCAAAATCGCCAGCGGAATAAACCATAAGCTACAGAAAAGCCATAAAGCCCAGAAAGTCTCCGATATATATTCATAAATTCTTACATTGCTTCGCATTTGGCAGATATGACAAAATATCGAATCAGGTTCCGATTTATTGTTATATTGACCCCGACATTTAGGACAAATTGCTATCGTCATCTTTCAAAAGTCTCCTTTTTTCTCAATACCCCTTTTCGTTGAGATTGCCTTGTTTGTCGGCCCAAAAGTATTTTTGGAGACGGGTTCCCTTAACGAAGATCCGCCAGGTCAACGCCCACTTTTTCCCTTCTTGGTTTTCAAGTTTTGGATTGGCAGTCGCCGCGGGTTCGCTGTCCATCGAAATCAAATCAACCTTTGCCTCTTCGGTCTGAGCCAGTTCGATCGCGCGTTTTATCGTTGCGGGTAACGCGGCAAAATTTATCTCGCTGATCTCGGTCGTTGGCGGTATGTAATTGGCAAAGACATTCTGTATCTGAACCGGTTCAGGACCCGATGCGGAACCCCGTTGGTAGGTGTATTGATCCTGTTCTTTTGGGTTGGTCGGTGATTGTATTGTTACTTTCATCACATCCGGTCTGATCTCAACCCGGATCACGTTCACTTTGTCGGTTCCGGCTTTTTGCTTGATGGCAGCGGCTGCCTTTGCCGCATTGTCACCCTCGAAAAGATTGGCATTGCCCGGAATCATATTGCTGCAACCGAGTGCAACGATAAACAGTGGCGCAATCGCCAGCATTAATTTAGTAAACAATTTCATTATTTTTTTCTCCTTATACATCGCCGCTTGGCTACGCGGCACAGCTAAAAGTTTGTTAAAGCCAATTAGGAACGACCGTTTTCGAATTTACGAGAGTTTGGAATCAAATTAATCGTCAGAACGGTCGCCATCTCTACTTTTCCTCTACTCATTCAAATTAAGCGGATTTTTTTCGGAATACGGCTTTCCCGCACGCCAGAATTTTCTTTTGGATGAATAAATGTCAGCTACAATCCAGGTTGCAGCTGACATAATCAGAAAAACGATAAGATATTTGAGAGAGAATGAATCAAAAGACTCGTAATAATTGATCATTCTGTTTATTTTATGGTCAAAACGCATCTGTGGTTTTTGAAATATAAATTCAATTACACTCGCTATTGTCCGATAGCCCAATTCAACGACAATAACCGAATTTGCGACAGCCCCGAAAAAGCCCAAAAGGTTAAACCATTCTTTGGCACTTTTGGAAAGTAACGGTAGAAAAGGCATTGTTATCAGCATCGTTACCAACGGCAGACAGAAAATTGCTAAGATAATGTTCCGAAAAGTTAGATAATCTGTGATGTTAATGTCCATCGTAAAATCTCCAAAATGATTGCCACGGCTCGCCTCTGCTTAAATTTTACACATTCAAATTAAGTGGGTTCTCCTCAGAATATTTCTTTCCCAACCGACCTAATTTCTTTCTGGTCGAATAAACATCCAGCACTACCCAAGTTGTAATAGCAATAACCACAAACGCGGTTAAATAAACTATCAGCGAAGAATCAAAAGGCTCGTAATGCTTGACCATTCTGAACTGACCATTAGTAATTTCGGAAAACAACTGTGGTTTTTGCTTGTAATAAGCAATAACACTCGCCAAGGTCCAAACGGTTAAACGAACGATAACAATGCAATTTGCGATAAACCCGAAAATACCCAAAATATTGAGCCATTCGTTTATGCCTTTAGAAATTAAGCCCAAAAACGGCATCGTTATCAGCATCGTCACCAACGGCAACGCGAGAATTACTAAAAGCACATTCCAAAAAGTTAGATATTGCCAAATGTTTATGTCCATTTTGTAACTCCAAACTAATCTTCCCGTTTCCCGAAGCGAAAAACGATGAAACCGAAGGCTCTGGCGGGTTTGCCATAAACCGAAAATTGTCTGAACTCAGTCATTAAAGCCGCCTTTTCCGCTTCCGGATGCAAAAGTTTATTGCCGCTCCGGGCGCGTGCCTGAAGAACGCTACCGTCCACATCAATCAAAATTTCGACCTGCACCAATCCCTTCGCACCCGCTTCTTGTGCCTTAATTGTGTGAATTGGTTGAACTGCTTTGACGATTTCAAAATTGAACAAAGTATCTTCATTACCGATTATAAAACCATCGAATTTTTTAGGCGGGCGAGGTTTGGGGGTAGTTTGACGAGTCGTTGGTGGCTTTTTGTCAGTCACGGTCGTTTTTTTCCGGCTCGTATTTTTGGTGGTTGTCCGTTTGGAACCTGTGATTCGGCTGGCGGTAGTCGAAATAGACGGATTGGCAGGATTGACCGCCTTTGCGCTGGCGGCCACTGGACCTGCAATGGCTCTTTCGTCAATTGCCGCAATTGCCCCTCCGGCAGAAACTTGAGCGAACAAATTTAGTCCGTAAAAGAAAATTGCCGAAGTCATAACTAAAAATTTGAAGATTACACGACGATTCATTTGATTGTCCTCGAAATAAAATTACATTTCTCCGCGTCTTTTTTGACCTGCACGAGTAATAGCCGGATCAGTAATTCGTCCGTTGTTCGTATTGTGCATCATTACGTCACCAATGAAAATTGTTCCGTAAAGAGCTTGAGCAGATATTTCCGCGCCAACTCCGGCAAAAGGAATATCAATCGCTACGACTTTATTTTTTGTTTGTTGCGTAAGTTCGTATGTTGTAAAAATATAAGACGCAGAATTTCTAATGTTGTCCAGATCAAATTTGGTAGCTTTTACTAATCCGCCAAGAAGTTTAGGCGCGATTTGAAAAACTTTAGTCGCTGCCAAAGCCTTGACCACATCGGCCCATTTTCCGCCGAGCGCAACATTAATGCTCCAGGTTGAATCGTTAGTCTGGTCTAAAACCTTCGGATTTATCGAGTTAAAAACAAAGATCAAACACAAACCTACCCCGCCACCTAATCCTGCTCCCAATCGCAAATACGACATATTGATTGAATGAGTATGCGAAGGCATTCCCAGATTTGCAATATAGCCTTCCATCGTTTCAAAACCCGCCAGCCCCAAAGTGCCGCCGCCTTTTACGCCGACTCCAAACCAGTTATGGTAATTATTCATTATCTCCTCTCCTTTTTTTATTTTGCCATCAGCAGACAAACTCAACATTTGCCTGCCGATGTTGCCTGTCTCTTCACGAAACCAGTTTGGAAGGCTGGATTAGTAAAGAAACAAAACTTTTTATCAAAACTCAGCTTTTCAAAAGCCTTTCTTCGGAATCAATTTTGCCTGCTAATGAATTCCCACAGACCAGCGCAACTTCTTTCCCGTCAATTAAATGAAAGGCACCCAATTCGATTTGTTGCAAAACTTCCGCTCCACTAGTTTGCAAAAATTGGGCAACTTGTGCGGGCGTAAAAGCCAGCGTTTCCGACTGACAAACTTCGCAAAAAACAAAACGGGATGTGCCGCTAATCCGAATTCTGGTGATACTGTGTCGTTCAATGGTAATTTGTCGTTTGGTTGTGCCACTCATTTTTTTCTTTCATCCCGTCTTTCGTTTTGTTAAACTCACAAGACGATGTTTTGTGAAAGTAGTCTGGTCGAAGTTAAGGCTAAAAATCCTTAATCACTCGGCTAAAAGTTCCTAATTTTTGCTAAACCGATGCAAAGCAAAGAAAATCAAACATTTAAGTTTAATGATTTCGAGGTTGACGCGGACAGACGACTGCTCTTCAAAGAGGGCAACGTCGTTAATCTGAATCCGAAAGCCTTCGATTTACTGTTGGTTTTAATCGAAAATCGCGGAAAAATTGTGACGAAAGACGAATTGTTGGAAACGGTTTGGGCAGGTCAGTTTGTCGAAGAAAATAATCTCACGGTACATATTTCCGCGCTTCGCAAAATTCTGGGTGAAAGAAAAAATGAGCATCAATTTATCGTCACTATTCCAGGCAAAGGTTATAAATTTATCGGTGGTGAGACTTCCTTGGTTGCGGTCAGCCAAACGTTTGATTCGACTGTAAAAAATGTCGGCGGTGATGAAGGAATCATCGGACGAGAAGCGGAAATTGCCGAAATTAAAGCAATTTTACGCCGTCCGGACAAATGCTGGTTGACTTTGACAGGTGCGGGCGGAAGCGGGAAAACAACGCTGGCACGGACGGTTGCCGACCAGATGCCAACGGAATTTGCGGACGGCGTTTTTTTCGTTGAACTCGCAGCCGTTAATCAACCCGAACTTTTTATCGCGACACTTGCCAAAACTTTGCATATCGAAGAATCTTCCGCCAAATCGTTGCTTGAAAACGTGAAAGACTTTTTACAAAATCGGCGGATTTTGTTGGTTCTGGATAACTTCGAGCAACTTTTGGTCGCCGCAAATTTGTTAAAGGAAATTTACGATTTTGCCGCTCATCTGAAAATTATTGTTACCAGCCGTGCGCCACTTCATCTAAAACCGGAGCGTGAGAAATTGGTTGTGCCACTTGCCGTCCCACCGAACGCGAATTTGTCAGCCAAACAACTAAGCGCTTTTTCGGCGGTTGAACTTTTTATTGCCAGAGCGCAAGCGGCGCGGGCGAGTTTTGGGTTAAATGAAGAAAATGCACCGTTCGTGGCGGTAATTTGCCAGCGTTTGGATGGTTTGCCGCTGGCTGTCGAGTTGGCGGCAGTGCGTGTCAAACTCTTGTCGCCAGAGGCAATCGCAACACGACTCGAAAACTCTCTGAAACTCCTTACTGGTGGCGCAAAAGAGTTGTCCGAAAGACAAAGAACAATGCGTGGGGCAATTCAATGGAGTTATGATTTGCTTGACGAAAACGAGCAATACTTGTTTCGGCGATTGGCGGTTTTTGCGGGCGGTTTTACAGTTGAAGCCGCCGAAACAGTGGTCGCAAATGAACCAAATCAACTGACCACCGATTACCGATCACCGACTTCTGTTCTCGATTTGCTTTCGTCTTTGATTGACAACAATCTACTCGTTTCAAAAGAGCAATCGGATGGCGAGGTGCGTTTGCAAATGCTCGAAGTTATCCGCGAATTTGCCTTGGAATGTCTGGAAACAAGCGGCGAAATTGAGCATTTGCGACGCGCTCACGCTGATTATTTTCTTTTATTAGCCGAAGAAGCCGAAACTTTTTTAGAAAGTGAGAGAAGTATCGAATGGTTTGAAAAACTTGAAATGGAACACGATAATTTGCGTTCCGCACTTTCGTGGTCTTTGAAAAATGATGGCGAAACAGCCGCCCGAATTGCTGCCGCTTTACGACATTTTTGGTTAAATCACAGCCATCTCAGTGAAGGTTCGAGTTGGAGCAAAGCGGCTTTGCAAGCGACTGAAAACAGCGTTTCCAAAGCGCGTTCCAACTTGTTGCTGTCGAACGGCGTTTTTTTGCGGACTCAGGGCGATTTGCCGGCGGCGCAAAAATTTTATGAGAAAACTTTAGCGGAAAGCCGACAGTTAAATGATTTACTGCAAATTGTGAAGGCTAATCACGGCTTGGCGGCAATCGCCGTTTTGCAGAAAGATTTTTCTTCGGCGCAAGCGTTTATCGAAGAATCTCTCAAACTCAGCCGCGATTTGAATGATGAAATGCAGACAGCTTATTCCTTGGCTTCGCTCGGCGATTTGGAGATGAGCCGTGAAAATTTATCAGCCGCCCGTCCGTTGCTCGAAGAATGTCTGAAACTCTCGAAAAAACTCGTCCACAACAAACTTTTGACCGTTACATATTTTAATCTGGGAACAATTGATTATCTCGAAAATTTGTATGAAACGGCGGCTTTTAATTTTACCGAATCCTTGCGAATTGCGTTGGAAATGAATAATAAAACGATTATTTCGTGTGCGCTCGACGGTTTTGCCGCGCTCGCCGTAAAAAGCGGAAACGTCACGCAATCAGCTAAACTCTCGGGCGCAGCAGAAAGTTTGCGCGAATCTATCGGTTATCAGATCGAACCCGCCGAAGAAATTTTCCGCGCTAAATATCTGTTAAAAACCCGTGCCGCGCTCAGTTTGCAAGATTTTACCAAGGCTTACGAAGCGGGGCGCAGGCTCGATTTTGCCGAATCAATCGTGCTGACAGAATTCAGAACTTTCGATTTTGCCGATGATTCTGATGAAGAAACTTCGGAAATTATCATCGAAACTCACGAGTTTTCACGCATCATTATCGAAGATATTGTGGCCACAAAAGTTGCTCAAGTCAGCAAAAATGTTGTCAAATTTTGCATAAATTTTAATCTATTTTTTCGTTAATTCATCGTAAAAAAATAAAGCCGCTTTTTCGGCTTCGAGGTGGCGGAGTTTACCGCTAGAGGTAACTTTTAGTAACCTCAAAAGGCTGTGCGTCTCGACGGATTGGACTGATAAAGAAATTGTCAGCGTGAATAAAATCAGAAACTTCAAAAAAGGAAAGGACTACAGCAATCAAACCGCAAACCCATCATTTTGCAATCTTTGAACGTGACTTCTCGAAAAGCGGTGTTGGTAATGCGGGCAGTTGTCAGATTACAATCAGCGAAATAACATTGAGAAAAACTAATTTCTGAAAGGTTGGAGCTGGACAAATTACAATGTTTGAATCGGCAATTTTCGTATTCGCCATTCCGCAGTAAATCTATGCTTTCAAAATCTTCGTCTTCGATAAATGTTTGGGCCATTGTTTGCAGATAAATCCCAATTACAAAATATGATGAAGTTTTACATATTGGAGCAGCATGATCGTTTTACCGTCTTTAATTTCGCCGGTTTCAATCATTTGCATTGCTTGTTCGATATTAATTTCCAAAACTTCAATATTTTCTTCCTCGTGTTCCGCTCCGCCGCCTTCGTTCACTTTCATTTCTTTTGCATACTCGGCGATGAAGAAGTGGATGATCTCAGTGACCGCGCCGGGCGACATATAGACTTCAAATACCTTGCGAACCTCGGAAACCTGATAGCCCGTTTCTTCTTCGGTTTCACGTCTTATGCAATCTTCGGGATTGTCCTGATCCAGTAACCCGGCGCAAGTCTCAATCAACATCCCTGAATCATTGCCGTTGACAAAGGTCGGAAGTCGAAATTGCCGTGTCAGAATAACAGTTTTTTGCCCCTGGTTGTAAAGCAAAATTGTTGCCCCGTTGCCTCTATCGTACACTTCTCTGGTTTGGGTCAGTCGCGTCCCGTCTTTCTTAACGTATTCATAGGTTATTTTTCGCAAAATATACCAATTATCGGAAAGCACTTCGGTTTTTAGGATTTTTACGTCTTCAATCATTTAATTTTCTTTTTCTTCGGCTCAGTAAAAAGATTCGCTGTATATTTTTCGTAGAGTTCAAACAGAAAAACCATCCGATTTGCCTCGCTCGTAAATACTTGTGGGCGATAGGCGAGGTCAACAAACTTGTCCAAATCATTATGCGCCCGAACAAGCACGGGCGGCATCGTCAACGGGTCGTAAAGGTCGGCTAATGAACTATTTGGAAACTCCAACCGCGCATCCAAAACTCTTTGGGCGGCGGTTTCGATTGTCTTGATTTGCTTTTCGGTTGGATTTTCGGGGAATGGGTAATTGTTGTAAACGAGATTATTTGAATAGCGATAACGACTTTCTAAACGTCCGCAAACTTGACGCATCCAAGTCATGTGCATTGTCGAAGTTAAAACGCCGAAAAGATAAAGCGTTGCATTTGGAATCATCAAACAAAGATTTGAAGCAATAACCTCTTTTGGCATAAATCCCATCGGAACAAATTTACGCCTTTCTGACGAAACTGACGGAATTAAAACATAGCTCTGATTTGGCTGGCGGATTTCTCCAAATAAAGTTGGATAATTTGCGAGTTTACGAGTTGCTTCTCTGGAACTTTCGTTACGATGTTTTCTAACATTTTCAACTCTTTCTAAAACTATCGGCATTGTCCGAAGTTCGCTTGGTGAAGCGTCTTTAAGCCAAAGACAATAACGAGATTTGTTGTTGATATATTCTTCTGAACCCAAAAACTTGCGGATAAATCTTTCAGCATTTGGTTCTTTTTGTAGCAGTTCAGTTTTTTCTTCTTCGCTCAAAAGAAGATGTCCTCCATCGTTGGGCATATTTCCAAAAACGATATTCTCAACATTTGAAATGGGTTTATTTCGGCTGGAAATAATTAAATCCTTTGAATCTACCAAATATGGATTTATATTTGTCGCTTTTACTTCGTGGGCTTCACCTTTAATATTTTCATACTCGTAAATAGTTTTATTTGCAGTATCATAACTGGCAAAGCCGATAATTACACAATGAACTGCGGCATTTCCTTTTGCTTCGTTATTCCATCTAAAAGTTCGATGTGCAAAGTGAATTTTGATGTTGTATTGACTAAAAAGTAAATTCCACAAAATTCCGACTTGTTCGCCTTGTGAAATTGAATTGGTAGAAACAAAAGCAACTTTGATTCGGTCAGAACCGCCTGCGGTAGCGGGTGGTTGAAGTTGGCTAACTGAGTTTTCTTCTTTTCGGTCAGAACCGCCTGCGGTAGCGGGTGGTTGAAATTGGCTAACTGAGTTTCCTTCTTTCAAACTTAAACCATTCGCTACCGCAAATGGTTCTGACAAGAATTGAGCCGCTTTCAAATACCACGCCGTGACATAATCTAAAACACCGCTTCCTTTAACATTGGCAAATAATCTTTCCATATCTGCTTTTTGTTGCGGATTTTGTTCTTTCTTTCCCAAAAACGGCGGATTACCCAAAATAAACGAAAGTTCATCTTTGGCAACCACCGTTTCCCAATCAATCTGCAAAGCGTTGCCGTGAACAATTTTAGCGGATTTTTTGAGCGGCAAGCGGACGAAATAGTTGCCAAATTCGTTGCTGATTTGCATATTCATTTGGTGGTCAATGAGCCACATCGCAACTTCGGCAATGCGCGCCGGAAATTCTTCAAACTCGATCCCGCACATCATATCCACATCCAGCCAAATGATGTCGCTGACGTTCAGAAACGCTTGCCCGGATTTACGCAAAGCCTTGAGAATCGCCACTTCCAAGAGCCGTAATTCCCGATAAGTAATCACCAAAAAATTCCCGCACCCACACGCCGGATCGAGAAATTTCAATTTGCTCAGTCGTTGATGAAAATCTTGCAGTTTGTGGCGATTATCCTTGATGTTCTCAAATTCCTTCCATAAATCATCAAGAAAAAGCGGTTTGATGAGTTTTAGAATATTGGTTTCAGAGGTGTAATGGGCTCCTAAATTGCGCCGTTCCTTCGGATTCATCACGCTTTGAAACATCGAACCGAAAATCGCGGGCGAAATCTTGCTCCAATCCAAATAACAGCAATCCAATAAAGATTGACGCATCTTGCTATCAAAACTCGCCGTCGGCAAAATTTCTTCAAACAATTTGCCGTTGACATACGGAAAATCCGCGAGTTGTTCATCCAGATTTTTGAAACGATTTTCTTTTGAAGTGTTGAGGACTTGGAAAAGTTCCTGCAATTTGGCGGCCAGATCGCTTCCATCCTCGCACGTGCGTTGTTCGATAAAGTCTTGAAACTGCTGTTTGTTAAAAATAGTCGTATCTTCGGCAAAAAGGCAAAACAGGATTCTCACCAGATAAACTTCAAGCGGATGCTCGCGGTAGCCGATTTCTTCGAGCCGGTCGTGCAGTTTGCCCATCAACTCGGCGGCTTTGATGTTGGCGGGGTCTTGTTCTTGATAAACCTTTTTTTGATAGCCGAGCAAATAACCGAAATGTTGGACGTTTTGGACAAGGTCGCTGAGGTTAAATTCAACCACCCCGTCGCTATCGCGCCACCCCTCCTTCGCAGGAGGGGAATTTTTGTTTTCTTGCTCCCCGTCTTTTTTTTCTTGTTCCCCTACTTTCAAAGGAGGGGTGCCGCTTCGGCGGGGTGGTTGTTCCTCTTCCAAATCATAGAGCCGAAATCTTTCAAAATCACAAACTAAAATATATTTCGGCAAATCGCCATCTTTGATGCCGGGAAAATAATCTTTGGCTTGCGTGTGAGCCTTGTCCAAATTTTTCCCACGAGATTTGAACTCAATGAGAATGACACCTTTCCACAAAAGGTCAATAAATCCCTGCCGTCCATCTTCTTTTTTGACCGTCTGCTCAAAAGTTGCAACTCTCCGCCGCGCAATCCCGAACACATTAAAGAATGCGTCCATAAACGATTTCGCCTCAGCGTGTTCATTAAAATCATTCTCCCATTCCTTTGAGAATTCAATCGCGCGAATCTTTATTTCGTTCCAACTTAAAGCCATAAGGATTTAGCTGACTATCAGATTTATAATTAATTCCACCATTGTTTCTTTTTCTGACGGATCGCTTTGAGCCACCAGCAAAGCCAATGCAACCAAGGCATTATCATTTATTTTTAACTCGCCATTGGTCTTAAAACGATGTTTGTTTTTCTCCAGGAACCAGACAAACATAAATGCCCCGATCCTTTTATTTCCATCATTAAAAGGGTGATTCTTGATGATAAAATAAAGCAGATGGGCGGCTTGTTCTTCTATGCTTGGATATAAATATTGACCGTCAAAAGTTTGAACTATGTTGCCTAAAATTCCTTTAAAACTTTCATCTTTCGGACTGCCAAAAAGTTCAGTGGCTTCGTTTGCAAATATTAGTTGATTTTTGAGTTCAACGATTGCGGCTTTGGCTTCATCGTAGCGAATTTCGTAAGTGATATTTTCGCTGAGATTTTCGGTTGCCAGATTTTTTGCATCATATTGACCAAGCAAGGTAAAACTATTGGCGTATTTTTGGATAATTTCCAAAAGCCCTTTTGCTTCTTGGATCTGCAAATTTTCGACAGTTCCACCGCTGATGAGTTGGATAGTTTGTTGTAATTGCTCAAGGCGTTTTTGATTAACAGCGTAACCTTTGACGAGATAATCTTTTAGGCGTTGGGTCGCCCACTGGCGGAATTGAGTGCCACGAACTGATTTTACGCGATAGCCGACAGAGATAATGACATCCAGATTGTAATACTCGACATTATAGCTTTTGCCGTCTTTGGCAGTTGTCGCAAATTTTGCGACAACTGAATCTTGTGACAATTCTCCATCAGCAAAAACATTATTAATATGTTTTCCGATGGTTTTTATGTCGCGGTCAAAAAGTATCGAAAGTTGCTGACGATTGAGCCAAACGGTTTCATTATCAAGATTAACTTGTAATTCGATACTGTTATCATCTGTTTTGTAAATTTCAATTTCACTCATCTTTTTTCGACTTACAAATTCCAAACAATCTGACTTTTAAGGCGCATCACACTTTTTTCTTTCCCGAGTGTTTCAAAGATCGCCAGCATCGAAGGCCCAACGCCTTGTCCGGTCAATAAAACTCGTGCCCCGTTCAATAAAACGCCGAGTTTTGTTCCCTTCGCTTCGCAAAATTCTTTGACGACCTCTTGTAATGTGTCGTGGGTAAAATCTTCGACATTTTCCAAAACAACAGCTAATTCGGGCAGCCAGATTTTCAAGTTTGGCTCTTTGCCAAGATTTTTTTCGATAGCGGCTTTATCAAAATCAAAGTCTTCGCTGAAAAAAGCACGACCCTGAGCAGAAAAATCTTTGAGCGTAAAAAATCGCTGACGAATCAGATTGAGCGTGTTTTCAAACCATTCCTTATCGTCATCGTCATACTCATCGCGCCAGAGTTTGGCAGCCTTTAATTCGGGTTTGACGAGCGGCAGCAATTCTTCGAGCGGCATGGTGCGGATATATTCGGCGTTCATCCAGATAGCTTTATCGTCCGTCCAATGCTTCGGATTATCTTTTTCAAAATTAAAAACCGCATTGCTCCGATGAATATTTTCCAATTCAAATTGGTCAATCAGTTCCTCCAAACTCATTATTTCTTGTTCAGTTTTATTTGACCAGCCTAATAAAGCCAGAAAATTACGAAAGGCTTCGGGCAAAAATCCGGCA
Source organism: Acidobacteriota bacterium (assembly GCA_031413075.1). GTDB lineage: Bacteria > Acidobacteriota > Blastocatellia > Pyrinomonadales > Pyrinomonadaceae > JAIBCC01. The sequence goes on from JANOEF010000349.1 coordinate 17,513, forward strand.
TCACGGTAAGTTGTCATCGCGACAATCTCGCCGTGGATCCGTTTCGAGAGCTTTTTCTTATCCGGCGCCAGGATCAATGGCAAATGGGCAAATTTTGGCGGTTCTTTGCCTAAGGCTTCATAAATTAAGATCTGTTTATGTGAATTGGTCAAATGGTCTTGTCCGCGAATGATGTGCGTGATCTCCATTTCGATGTCGTCACAGACAACCGCCAGATTGTACAGCGGATGCCCATCGGACCGAAGCAAAACCAGATCCTCGATCTCGTTGTAATCACGTTCCAATAAGCCATAGACCGCATCCTGAAACGAGGTCTTTCCGGACTTGGCAATCTTCAAACGAATGGCAAAAGGTTCAGTTTGAGCTTTTTCGTCCGACTCCTCTTTTGATAAATCTCGAAACGGATTTGCCCGCATATCCTGATTTTCTTTGGCTCGTTCAACGATTGCAGCTTTGACATTTTTATCCGCAGTTTCAGCTTTCGGCGTAAAATCCCGATAGGCCTTGCCTTCTGCTAAAAGTTTAGCGACGGCGGCTCGATGTTTGTCGGCATTATTTGATTGAAAAACGATTTCTTCGTCGGGTTCAAAGCCGAGCCATTTCAAGCCCTCAAGAATTGAACGGGTTGATTCTTCGGTCGAGCGCGCAAGGTCGGTGTCCTCGATGCGGAGCAGAAACTTTCCGCCAGTGTGTCGGGCGTAAAGATAATTAAAAAGGGCGGTTCGGGCTGAACCAATGTGTAAATAGCCGGTTGGGCTGGGTGCAAATCTAACTCTGGTTGTCATAAATATTAGGTTAGTGAAAAAGTGAAAATGTGTAAAAGTGAAAAAGTAATTGGCTTACTACTCAATCCAAACTTTTTCACTCTTTCACTCTTAGTCTTTTCCGCTTTTACTACGAATCTATCAAATCGGAACCCTCGCTTTCGGTTCTGCCATCAGCTAGTGCAAATAATCTTTGATAACCTGCTTTGGCTAAAATCCAACCTTCGCGCGCCGAAATTTTGATGATTAAATCCTTTATTTTGCTGCGATCAACTAAACCCTTTCGGCTTAATAGAAAAACGGCATCTTCTTGGTCTTTGAAGCGTCCCGTGATATATTTCAAAATCACTAACCAGACGGGCGAAATAATCGGAATCCCTTCGAGCAAAATGGCATCTTTCAAGGCTTGTTCATAATATTTTTTTGCTTCATCGCGACGAATTATCCAATCAACCGAAACCTTATTGTTTGAAGTTTCAATCTCATAGCGCACGCCACCTTGTTTCAAATGTCCGAGAATTTTTGTAATGTGCAAAAGATTATCTGCAATAATATCAACGTCTTTGGTCAAACGGTCTGAGCCGTAAAGGTGCATTGCCAAACCGCCAACTAATGCCCAACTAACTCGTTCATTGCGGGCAATTTCACCAATTTTCAAGGTTGCTTCCAAGCCTGTTTTAGTGTCTATCATCAAATTTTCTTTGTTTTGCAAAGCGTTTTTGATGATTTTTTTCGCTTCTTCGCTGATGATGTAATCTTCTTCACTCATAAACTTTTTTTAGGCGAAAATCTCTGCTTAAAATCAAACGCAAATTCACTTGCCCCGTTTTTTTGCAGATAATCTAATTTTTCAACTGCTTCTTGAATAGTCGGAAACTCACCTGTGGGAATCCACCACAGTGCATAATAGGCTTTTCCAAAGGCTTGAAACCAGTCTTTGCGCCGTTTCAAAAAATCGGTATGAAAAGTTTTATAAGTAAATTTTTCGAGAGCCTCAACGCTCTCCCAAACCGAAACATTGACCAGTATCTGCTCATCCTCGTAAGGATTAATGCTCACTGCATTATCCGCTTCGTCTTTTAATCGCCAGATAAAACCTTCGCTGATTTCGGCTAACTCATTTACCCGGCCTAAGTTATCAACAAATTCCTGCATAATCGGGTCATCAATGTTCACACCTTTCATTCGGGCAATGTTGATTTGGGCAAGTTGATATTCGGTCATAATTTCTCTTAATGCACTTCTTTCATATATTTAGCGATTTGTCTGTCGCTTTCATTATCGCTTTTTTCCAATGCTTCAATCACGTTTTGGGCATCTTTTCCAGTCTTATTTTGATTGAGTTTTTTCTTTCCTTGCAAATCTCTAACTTCGATTTCAAAAGCAACCACGCCTTTTGCCAGGTTTATTTTGTATTCGTCCGAAATTTTCTGCCAATTTGTCTCAAAATATTTTTTATCAAAAGCCTCAACTTGTTTTTCCAACAACGCCAGATTCTCCAACTGTGAAAAAGTCTTCACCCGTCCGTAAGCGTGAACGGCAAGATAATTCCAGGTCGGGACATTTTCTAATTTTTCATAGAGCAGCGGCGAAATGTAAGCATGCGGCTCCTGAAAAATAACTAAAACCTCTTTGTTTTCAAACTGTTTCCAATGCGGATTGGCTTTGGCTAAATGAGCCAGCAGGTAAATTTTATCGTCACGCGTTTCAGTAATAAAAGGTAAATGAGTCGCCAATGGCAGCTCGTTTTGTGCCGTAACGAGCGTCGCAAAATTAAACTCACGCATAAACGCAATGAGTTTTTCTTGGTCAGTTTCGGCAAAATACTGTGGAATATACATAGTTCGATGTCGGATTGGTGATTTTGGATTTGGGAAATAAATCAACCTGATCATTTCCGGCAAAAGCCAAAGACCTTATGATTTTTTCGGCAACATTGGAAAAAAGGCACTCGTCCGTTTTTTGTATTCGGCAAATTCAAGGTTGTTCTCGTATTTTTTTTCAAGCATCGGAATCCCCGAAACATAAAGAATTAAAAATGTTATTGTAATTGGACCAATAATCGTCAAAAATCCGAACGGCACTGACAACGCAAAGCAAAAAATTCCCCACCACAGGACGACTTCACCGAAATAGTTTGGATGACGAGTGTATTTCCAAAGTCCGGTTTGAATGATTTTTCCTTTGTTTAATGGGTTTTTAGTAAATTTCAGCAGTTGATAATCGCCAATTGCTTCAAAGAAAAACCCGAGCAGCCACATCATTAAACCTACAATATCAAATAAACCAAGCTCTGCATTTCTTGTATTGACAACAATTATCGGCAGAGAAATGAGAAAAAGGAAAAATCCCTGCAAAATAAAAACCTGAAGATATGAACGCCAATAAAAAGTTTTGCCCCAACTTTCGCGCCAGGCCTGATAACGAAAATCTTCGCCTTTTCCGCGATTTCGCCAAAATATATGCAAAGCCAATCGAAATCCCCACACCGTCACCAGAAGATTGACTAACAGACTGCGATTATTAAAAGATTCAGCCGCAAAAAAAGCGGTCCAGGCAACCACCACAAAGCCAATTCCCCAAAATATGTCCGCTACATCGTTTCGTTTTTTTATCAGCGAAACCGCAAAACCGACATTTGCCGAAACGAAAATAACCAAAATTGGCGCGAGAAATTCATTCATACCGCAAATTTACTCGAAATAAAATAACTGATGGTCGAAACTGACGCAGACAAAACCATTCCCCAAATCATATCCACAATTACCACCGTCAAAGACCAATCTTTGAGCGTGGCTAAATTGGTCAAATCATAAGTCGCGTAGGTAATTAGCCCAAATAATGCTCCGTAGATCAAAGCATAAGTCCAGGACGATTTCTCAAGTGCCGGCGAAATAACAAAAATTATTAATCCGGCAATAAACATCAGGTAAAAAATGATAGCGGCCGTCCAATTAACATTTGGGCTCAGAAGATGACCAATTTGAGCTTGATAAAAATTCCGGGCAATGAGTCCGAGCCAAATCAGATCAATGGCAAAAAATACGGGAAGCGTAATCAGATAGATTTTGATAAAAGTTACAATGTTCATCAGTAAATCCTCAAAGAGAAATCAAGTCTGATTAGACGTTGGATACTCCATCCATATCGCAGAGCGTAGCGCGATTGGTTGGAGAGGAAACGGCTTACATTCTCAATTATCTCTCTCGTTAGTTTTTCACATATTGAAAAGTATGTTATTATGTTGTTATGAAATTGATTGTTAATCTTAAATTGCAAACTTTGGAAAGCCAACATTCCGCTTTGCTTGAAACTTTGAAAGAAGCAAACAAGGCGTGTAATTGGATTTCTCAAAAGGCGTTCCAAGAAAAGATTTTCAAACAATTCGATTTGCACAAAGAGTGCTATTACTCGGTCAAAGAATCTTTCAATCTTTCGGCTCAAATGATTGTTCGCGCAATCGCCAAAACTGTTGATGCCTACAAGATTGATAAGAAAGCTCAGAGGAAATTTAAAGAACTTGGTTCGATTGCCTACGACGACCGAATTATTACTTTCAAAGCGAACAATCAAGTTTCCATTTGGACGATTGGTGGACGTTTGAACATTCCATTTGTCTGTGGTGAACATCAGCAAAAACTGCTTCAATTCCGCAAAGGCGAAGTAGATTTGATTTACCGCAAAGGAAACTTTTATCTCAATGCGGTCTGTGATGTTCCCGAAGAATCGCCTTTGATTCCAGATGACATTATTGGTGTTGATTTTGGAGTCGTCAGCATCGCTGTAACTTCTGACAATGAAACCTTTTCGGGAAAAGAAGTTGAAAGAGTTCGGCAAAAGTATTTCTATCAAAAACAAACGCTTCAGAATAAAGCCTCTAAGCAATCTCAGTCGGGAAAACGTCCACGAAACATTCACAAACTTTTGAAAAGAGTTTCGGGACGAGAGCAAAACTTTCGTAAATTGACCAATCACGAAATTAGTAAAAAACTTGTTCTGAATGCTAAAGACACAAATCGAGCCATTGCGATAGAAGATATTTCCAATATCAAAAAAGGCTTGAAGACACGGTTTCCAAAGCAGAACAGAGCAAAGATAAGCGGTTGGTCGTTCTATCAACTTAGAAATTTTGTTGAATACAAAAGCAAATTGAACGGAACGCCAATAATTTTTGTCAACCCTGCTTATACAAGTCAGACTTGCAGTAATTGCGGACATTGCGAAAAAGCAAACCGCAAAAGCCAATCTGAATTTGTTTGTATTCAATGTGATTTCCATATCAATTCTGATTTCAACGCTTCTAAAAATATTAGAAGCAGAGCGTCCATAGACACGCTTCAAAGTTCGGAACGCGGAATCAAAGGCGACTCCGTAATTACAGGACTAAAACTCACTCCATAATCTGCTTCGGATTTGGTGGGAGTAGTTTATATCAGCTAAATTACCGTATAAAAACACAAAAAGCCATCAAACTAAATAGCTGATAGCCAATCCAAAATCCAAAATCACTAATCTAAAATCGAATGGCGGAGACGACAGGATTCGAACCTGTGGAAGCGTTTAACGGCTTCAACGGTTTAGCAAACCGCCGCTTTCAGCCACTCAGCCACGTCTCCGCATTTTGAAAAACGCAAGATTCATTCTACCGTTTAAGGCAACTTTGTCAAGTTTCGCGCATCATAATATTCAAACTCGGGCGTCTGACGGCTTGACACATTTGACCGATAGACAGAAAATATTGATTTGGTGCGAAAAGCCTCTAATGGGCAATCGCTGATATTTAGCTCTCCTCGCAAAGTCTTCCCGGATTTTGATTGGAGGTTACTTTGACCAAGATGCTGTTAACTGCTTCCCAAAGAAAATTTTTTATCAGCCTAGGATTTCCCCTGCTGATTTCTTTCTTTGCGTCTTTTCCGCTCGCTGCTGAGATTCAAGCCAACATTGTTATTGAGAAAAACTCAAATTTCGGGGTGATTAAAGGCATAGTCCGTGATGAACAAGGCAATCCGATTAAAGATGCGATTGTGGCGGTTTTTCATCTTGGTACCTCAAAGGTTTTGAAACAGGTTCGTTCGGCAACCAATGGCAGTTTTTGGGCCCGTATCACCCCCGGCAAATATATGATTTTAGCCGTGGCCCAGGGGTTCAACGCCGCCACCATTCAAGAAGTGGCAATCAACCGAGCTACTGAATTAAACTACGGTTTCAAACTGGAACGGGCCGGAGGCGGAAATACCCTGCCGGAAAAATCGGTTGATAAAAACAGTTCAAAGACTCGAATTCGCTCAGCCTATCTTCGCCGTTCAATTTATCAAAACCAAGAAGGCGAGATTCCGATTGATGAAAGTGATTCGACAACTCCGGCAGTCGAAAACACTGTAATCGCCGTTGAAGATGTCGAGCCGCAAGATAAACGGCGCGGACAAAGCGTCATTGAGACTTATTTTGCCGGATCGGGACAAGGCTCTTTTACCGGATTAAATTTTGCTTCCATTCAGCCTTTGGGACAGAAAACCGAAATTATCCTGGCCGGACAAACCGGAAGCAATAGTTTTGCTCCAGGCAGAATCGAAACAAAACTCAAACATCGCCCAAATCAAAAACATCAACTTAGTGTAACCGGGTCAGTCACTAAACTCGGCAAAGTTAACAACAAACAACTCGGACAAATTTCAATTCAGGCTCTGGACGAATGGAATATTGGTAACGGGGTCATTTTGGTGCTCGGGTTTGACGCTTCCAAATTTGTCGGAGCAGGTAATGAATTTTCAATCAGTCCGCGTATCGGAGCGCAATTTGAGGTTGATGCCAAAACTCGTGTCAGAACTGCCTTTACTACTCAAACCGAAGAAAGAACCTGGTCACAAGCAGTTGAACTCGAAAACAGTCAGGTTTTGTTCCGCGAACAGTTTGCCACGCAAGCGATTGCGGTTAAAGAAGATAAGCCGTTGATGAATAAGAGCCGGCGGCTTGAATTTGGACTGGAACGAATTTTGGACAACAGTTCCAGCATCGAAGCTACCGCCTTTTTGGATACCGTCGCCGGACGCGGAGTGGGTTTGACTAATTTGCCCTTCAACGCTTTGGATCGTGAAACTTTTAACTCCTTTACAGTTGAACAGCATGGCCAAACTCAAGGCGGCAGAGTTGTTTATGCACGCCGCTTGAATCGAGTTTTCAGCACCCAGGCCGGTTACGCTTTCGGGACCGGACAAAAACTCTCGTCTGAAGCTTTTGATAATCCTGCAAATGTTTTTGAAAATGGACTTTTCCAGACTTTTGTGGGTCAGGTTAATGCCGACCTGAAAAACGGCACCCGGGTTCAGACTATCTTTCGTCTTTCATCTCAGGCAACCGTCTTTGCAATTGACCCGTTTCAGGGCAGACTGGCAATTTACGACCCGGGTTTGAGTATTTTAGTGACCCAGCCATTACCCACTTTAGGACTTCCGTTTCGAGCGACGGCAATCATTGATGCGAGAAATTTACTTGATTTTCAATCAGGTCTGAGCGGTGAAGAAGGCAGTTTACGCTTGAGTTCGCAACAACGTATTTTGCGCGGCGGAATTTCGGTCAGGTTTTAGAAATCTTATTGTTTTTCAAACACAGGAGACAGACACAGAAAAGTTTTAGTTAAATCTGTGAATGTCTTTTTTTTATTTGGTATCGCGGTTTTCTCCAAATTCTCGGATGAGATGAGAAAAACTGAATGAAAATCCATCGAATTGGACATTTATAGTTATGAGAGTCCAGTATTTGTTGGGTTATTTGACGATTTGAGAATAATAAAAGGATTGGAACAAATTTTGCCTGATAAAGTTTCGGAAAAGTTTGCCCGCTTATCATGAAAGGTAAAGTGCTGACAATTTGGAGTTTAATTTGGTTGCTGGCCACGGTTTTATTTGTGGTGGGCGGCGCACTAAATCTTTCTCAAAGGGCTAATGGTAACTTTCCACCGACGGACGGCGTGATTTGGGTGCAAAAATCTGACGGGATTTATGCCGAAAAAGTTAAACCGAATTTATCCGGTGCCCGGGCCGGGATTATTGCCGGCGACAAACTCATTGCCATCAGTTTGGACGAAAAGACTTTTGACGAAATAACTACCTCGGCCGACATCCAGATTTATTTGGAACAAGCGGGGCTTGACGGTCATTTAACCTATTTTTACCAACGTCCGGCCTACACTTTCAAAGATAATTTTTACTACGCCGATTTACACAAAATTGATTCTGAGCCGCGCTGGACAGCTTCGATAGTTTTTCTTTCGATGGTCGGTCTAATCTGGTTGGCAATCGGTATGTTTGTCCTGTTCAAACAGGGCAGTAATGCTCCGTTTGTCCTCCATTTTGCGACTCTCTGTTTAGCAGCTTTTATTTTCCACGTTTATCGGCCCATCGGTACGGGGGAAGATCTGGATTTAGCGGTCACGATTCTGGACGATCTGGCGTTAATCTTTTTCGCCCCTATCTTTCTGCATTTCTGTTGGCGGTATCCAACCCGAAGTGATGTTTTTGGTGAAAAACGTTGGAGAACTTTTGCTCTTTATCTGCCGGCTCTCCTGATTTTTGTTGGGACGATGGCTTGTTATATCAGTTTCCGTGCCGAATTTATGACGGCTTGGGCAAAACTGATTGATCAATACGACATTCTTGGCAATCTTTACTTAATGGCTCTGGTTCACTTTTTTGTCGGGATTGGAATTGGGGGCGGCGTTCTGGCCTGGCGGTTTTTTACCAATCAACAAACCATTGTCCGTCAGCGGCTGAAATGGACGGTGTGGGGAACAGCCACGGCCGTTTTACCGATTTTTGCCTTTCAAATTGTCAAACGGTTTGTTAATTTACCCGAAGATATTGCCACGACGGCGCTGACCACGCTTCCGTTAGCTTTGATTCCGTTAAGTTTCGGACATTCGGTCGTTCGCTATCGGCTGATGGATGTGGACGTGATGGTCCGCCGGGTTTTCGTTTACGCGCTGACCACGATTGCGATTTCGATGCTGATCGGGGCCATTGCCTTAGGTTTTGTCTTTTTA
>JANOEF010000350.1:0-10431 GCA_031413075.1 Acidobacteriota bacterium
AGTATTACCGATGATGAATTAGACGATTTGTTTCGAGTGCCGCGCCCAAATATGCAGAGCATTTTTTTCTAACCGAAAGCCGCCCGTCGCATCCGGCGGGATATGTAATTCTTTATAGCCGTGTTCGAGCCATTTTTGGGAAAAATCAAACCTTTCGACATTTGCGAACATGGCGTTGCGAATTACCGAACCGGCGCCATCCGTTCCGATCGTTGTCTGGCCGTTACCGATTTTCCCGCCGGCAAACTTCGCCTGGCCGGTTTTGCAGTCAAACTCAAGGCACTTTTGGTTGAAAAAGAACTTAACTTCCGGATGTTTTTCCGCTTCGTTCATTAGCGCAATATTCAATCCGCTCCGCGAAACCGAGTTGATAAATTCCCCCTCCCGCCCCGAATACGGCAAAAACTTGGTGCTTCCGTCAACCGCGTGAATCATGCGCCCAAACATCGGAACGGCCTCCGACAACATATATTTATCGAGCCCAACCTCTTTTAAGGCAGCAATTCCGCGATTTGAAAGAGCAAGATTTATTGAACGCCCGGCCGACATCTGTTCGTGCCGCATATCGCCGCGAGCTTCGTACACCTCAACTTCGATTCCTTTTTTCGCCAGATAAATTGCGAGTAAAGAACCTGATAAACCTGCTCCAATAATGATTACTTTTGACATAAACAATCTTTCAATATCTCAACAAATTTCCACACATCCATAAACGAATTATAAAGCGGAACCGGCGCCACCCGAATCACATCCGGTTCGCGCCAATCGGCCATCACCCCGCGCGCCGAAATTGCTTTGAACAAATTTTTGTCGGCATTTTTGACGCGAATCGAAAGCTGACAACCGCGTTCCCATTGGTTTCCCGGCGTGATAATTTCGATTTTTCGATCGTGAATTTCGCTTAATAAATACTCTAAATAATTGGTTAATTTAATGCTCTTTTCGCGCAAATTTTTCATTCCGGCGGCGTGAAAAATTTCTAAACTGGCTCTTAAAGAAGCCATTTGAAAAATTGGCGGATTTGATAACTGCCAGCCCTCCGCCCCGCGCATCGGGACAAATGTATCGCCCATCAAAAACCGGGTCGTTTTATCATGTCCCCACCAACCCGCAAAACGCGGTAAGTCAAAACTTTCAGCGTGCTTTTCGTGAATAAAGACGCCGGCAATTCCGCCCGGCCCCGAGTTCAAATATTTATACGAACACCAGGCGGCAAAATCTGCGTTCCAATCGTGTAATTTCAATTCCAGATTGCCCGCCGCATGCGCCAGATCAAACCCAACCACTGCGCCAACCTCGTGACCAACCCGGGTAATCGCTTCAAAATCAAAGGCTTGTCCGGTGTAATAATTAACCCCGCCGAGCAAAATCAACGCAATTTGATCGCCGTTTTCCCGAATAGTATGCAGAATATCCTCGGTTCTCAAGGTCGTTTCGCCAATTCTCGGCGCAAGTTCAATCAAACGCTCTTTCACCACGTCTCCGCGTCTCCGCGTCTCCGCGTCGCAATGGAAAAGTATCTGCGATTGAACAGCATATTGATCTGAGGGAAACGCGCCTGATTCGATGACTATTTTGTTTCGCGTCGCAGTCGGACAATAAAAAGAAACCATCAAAAGGTGCAAATTGACGGTCAATGAATTCATCACGACGGTTTCAAATAGTTTTGCGCCAACAACTTCGGCCATTTGCCCGGAAACAAATTCGTGATACGGCATCCACGGATTTTTCGCCTGAAAATGTCCCTCAACCCCGAAAGTCTCCCAGTCTTTTAATTCCTGTTCGATATATCCGCGCGTCGTCTTTGGCTGAAGTCCGAGCGAATTTCCGGTGAAATACAGAACATCTTCGCCGTTTGAGTGTTTGGGAAGATAGAATCTATCGCGGAAATCTTTTAACGAATCCTCCGTGTCCATTTTTCGGGCGAAAGATTCGGTTGATTCGAGATTATTCATAACTTGAATTAATTTATTTGTTTTCTTTTTGGTCAATCTCAGTTTGTTCGATAAAAGATCTCATCTCAGATAACACTCGTTCAGGTAATTCTTCCTGCGGAACATGTCCGCAGTTTTCGATAATGACGAGTTTTGAGCCCTTGATCAGCGAATTGATTTTTATACCCGCTTCGACCGGAATTACTTCGTCCTGGTCGCCCCAGATTATCAAATTCGGGATCTTTATTTTGTTTAGCTCACTTTCCACCGGATATAAACTGAATTGGCTCCGCGCCTGACGCGCTGCGGACTGTCCATTGCGAGTTTTCACCGGCTGATAGTAATAATTAACGCGCTCGTCCGAAATTTTCGCATCGTCATAAAAACTCTTCTGCAACCCGTTGCGGACAAGTCTATCGGAAGTCAAAGCGAGCGAGGTTAGAACCTGCCCGAGAACCGGAAGCTGCAAATACCAGGGCGCCACCGAAGTCTGGCCCGGCACCTCGACGCCCGCGCTGTTGATCAGAATCAAGCCAATAACCTTTTCCGGGCGATAAAGTGCAACATTCAAGGCCGTTTCGCCGCCCATCGAATTTCCGGCAATCCAGGCCTTTTCGATTTTCAAATGATCCAAAAGTCCGGTCACGATTTCGCCTTGCGCCCGGCGCGTATAATCGCCATCGGGCTTTTCGGAAAAACCGAAGCCTTTTAAATCAATCGCAATGACGCGATATTTTTCAGAGAGCGGATCAAAAACATCCTTCCACGAATAGGTCGAGGAAGCATACCCGTGAATCAAAACCAGCGGCGTCCCTGTGCCTTTTTCCTGGTAATGAATGCGAACGCCCGCAACCTCGGCAAATTTACTATATTGAGCGTGCGGAATCGTCGCTTTTAACTCGTCAAATAAAATATCTACCGGACGAGTGAACCAAAAAATCGTCAAGGCAATGGCCAATACCGCAACTGCCACGAGAAAAATTTTCAGAAGTTTTTTCATCAAATTTGAAATTCAGGTCGCCCACGAATCAGGGACGAATGACTCAATTTTCTCCTAGATTCCTACTTCAGCTTTGGCTTCGGCAAATTTTTCAATCGCAAATTGTAAATCTTCGATCGAATGCGCGGCTGAAACCTGCGTTCTGATCCGCGCTTTGCCTTTCGGGACGACCGGGAATGAAAACGGGATGACATAAACGCCTTTTTTGAGAAGTGATTCAGCCATTTTGACCGCCGGCATCGCCTCGCCAAACATCACCGGAACAATCGGATGTTCACCCGGTAAAACCTGCAAACCGATCTTGGCAATATTGTCGCGGAAATATTTGGTGTTTGACTGCAATTTATCACGCAGTTCAGTGGATCCCATCAACAGATCAATGGCTTTGATTGAGGCCCCGACAATCGGCGGAGGCACCGAATTTGAAAAGAGATACGGCCGCGAACGTTGACGAAGGAGCGCAATAATTTCTTTTTTTCCTGAAGTATAACCGCCCGAGGCGCCGCCCAATGCTTTGCCGAGCGTTCCCGTGATGACATCAATTCTGTCCATCACGCCGCAATGTTCGGGCGTTCCACGTCCGGTTTTGCCGATAAAGCCGACCGCGTGCGAATCATCAACCATCACCAACGCATCGTATTTTTCCGCCAAATCGCAGATTTCGTCGAGTTTGGCTAGGTACCCGTCCATCGAAAAAACGCCGTCTGTCGCAATCATTTTGTTTCTTGCTGATGATGCCTCTTTCAGCTTTTCTTCGAGGTCGTTCATATCGCCGTTTTTATAGCGAAAACGATTTGCTTTGCAGAGCCGAACCCCGTCAATGATGCTCGCGTGATTCAGTTCATCGGAGATGATCGCGTCTTCTTCCCCGAGAATCGTTTCAAAAAGTCCGCCGTTGGCATCGAAACAAGAGGTGTAAAGAATCGTGTCCTCCATCCCTAAAAACTCGCTGATCTTCGCTTCGAGTTCCTTGTGAATCGCCTGCGTCCCGCAAATGAACCTGACGCTTGAAAGTCCGTAACCCCAATCATCAAGCGCCTGATGCGCCGCCGCGACAATCGCCGGGTGATCGCTCAAACCAAGATAATTATTGGCGCACATATTGAGGACGGTCTGGTGTGCCACCTCAATCCGTGCATCTTGCGGGCTTTCGATGACGCGCTCGTTTTTATAAAGCCCGGCTTCTCTGATTTCGTTAATGGTGTTTTCTAATTGGTTTTGAATTTTACTATACATAAATTTACAGAAGATTTTTTTCCACTCCACATATCTTTAGGTGAAAGTCTAGAAAACTCTTCAAACTCTCTTCGATATTGAGAAACATTCCATTGCCATGCCTCTTGAATTACAAAATCATTATCATAAATAATCACCAGTCCAAAACTTACGTTCCGGCAATTCGCACTTTTGTTTCCGTAACCGTAACAAATTGTTCAGGTAATTTTTCAGCATAATTTTCGAGTAGTTTTTCTAAAACTTCAATTTTGTTAATTGCTCTTTCATCTTCAAGGCGAAGAAAAATAATACCGTGATGTCCGCGCCTTTCACGAAAAATCATTTCGCCGAAGTCTTTATCGTTGGTTATCAGAATCCAATTTTCGACAAAAGCCTTAGTTAAAACTTCGTCGTCCGTTATTCCGCGAGCTTCATCAAATACGGAAAAGACTTCGTAACTTGCATCACGAAGCCATTGGGCGACTTTTGAACCTGTGCATTCGTCAACCAGAAAACGCATTTTACGCGGTCTCCAACATTAGCGGCATAAATTCCGTCTTGCTCACTGATTCTTTGGCAAATAGCAAACACGCTTGAATATCTTCGGGCGTTAATCCGTCATATTCGTCCAAAATTTCGACAGTTGTTGCCCCGTGTGCCAAAAGATTTAAGATAAACTCAACGGTCAGGCGTGTTCCCCGAACCACAGGTTTGCCAACCATAACTTTTGGATTAAACGTTATTCTTTCGAGTAATATTTTATCGTCCATAATTTGATTTTTGCACAATTGAAGCAATTTGTGGAAACAAAATTATATCTCGCTCCAATCCAAAACAACTTTGCCGCTATTCCCGGTTCGCATCACTTCAAAACCTTTTTCAAATTCCTGATACGAAAAACGATGCGTAATAATCGGCGAAATATCCAAACCGCCCTCGAGCAAGACGCTCATTTGATACCAGGTTTCATACATTTCGCGTCCGTAAATGCCTTTGATGGTCAGCATATTAAAAATCACGGTTTTCCAGTTGATCGAAAATTCATCGGGCGGAATGCCGAGAAAGGCGATGTTTCCGCCATGTGTCATATTGGCGAGCATATCGCGGAAAGCCGAAGCATTGCCCGACATTTCCATTCCGACGTCAAAGCCTTCTTTCATTCCAAGTTGTTTTTGATAATCGGCAATCGAAATTTCGCTGACGTTGATGGCATGTTCGACTCCGTTGGCACGGGCTAATTCGAGTCGTTTAGGATTAACATCGGTGATCACGATATGGCGTGCGCCGGCGTGCTTGGAAACCGCGGCCGCCATGATGCCGATGGGCCCCGCGCCGGTGATCAGAACATCTTCACCGAAAACCTCAAACGCAAGCGCGGTGTGAACGGCGTTTCCAAAAGGATCAAAAATTGCGGCGACTTCTAAATCTATATTCGGTTCGTGTTTCCAGATATTAGTCATCGGCACGGCCATATATTCGGCAAATCCGCCATCTGTATTGACGCCGAAACCAAGCGTATGAGCACATTTATAACGTCTGCCGGCCAGACAGTTCCGGCACCGACCGCAGACCAGATGACCTTCGACCGAGACAATATCACCGACAAAAAAATCACTGACATTTGCGCCGACTTCGACAATTTCGCCGACTAATTCGTGACCTAAGACGGTTGGAACTTTAATGGTGCTTTGCGCCCACGCGTCCCAGTTCCAAATATGCACGTCCGTTCCGCAAATCCCGGTTTTCTTCATCCGGATTAAAACATCGTTGATTCCAATAGTCGGTTCAGGCACATCTTCGAGCCATAAGCCAACTTCTGCTTTACTTTTGACAATTGCTTTCACTTAAATTTGACCTCAATAATTAATCGGATTACTTAATGACAGAATAAATGAAAGTTATAAAACAAGAAAGGTTAGAATTGAGAATTTTGCAAACATTTTGGTTGAGGCGACGAAATAAACGTAATTTGGACAAGTCCTCCCTGAGTCAGTATTTTTATCTCTCGAAATTGATAATAACACTCTGTTAGACGAAAGTTCGTGTTAGGATATGGATGATTTAGAAAATTCGTAACTGTAACAAATCAAAATGAGTTTCTGGCAACTATTAAAGACGGTTTCGGGCGCGAACGGTGAATACTTTTGGTTTGCCCTGGCTTTTATTATTTTTTCTTTTGTGTTGGGCGGACTGGTCACTAAACGAAGAGTCCGCTTGCTCAATTTGGTTTTACTTTTTTTGCTCTCGATTGTCGGTTTATTCATTTCGGCTTTACTGCTTTATTACGGCTACGAAGAAAACAGCAGCGCAAACCGCTGGACGCAATGGGCGACTTTTCTGATTGCCGGGTTCGCAATTGTCAATGTTTTGAGCGTATTTGCCTTTGATATCGTCCTCCGGCGTTTAGAAATTCCGCGTATTCTACGAGATCTCCTGACTGGACTGGCCTATATCATTGTGGCCATTGCTTTACTCTTCAGAACTGGTGTTGATCTGACCGGAATCGTGGCCACCTCCGCCGTCCTGACCGCCATTATCGGGTTTTCTTTACAGGACACCCTGGTAAATCTGGTTGGCGGTATTGCGCTGGAAATGGATAACACGATCAACGTCGGGGATTGGATTCGCTTTGATAAATATGAAGGGCGGGTCAAGGAAATTCGTTGGCGGCAAACTTCGATTGAGACACGCGATTGGGACACGGTGGTTATCCCCAACAGTTTATTGATGAAAGGGCAATTTTTGATTTTAGGAAAGCGCACCGACTCGCCGAAACAACATCGAATGTGGGTTTATTTCAATATTGATTTTCGATATTCGCCAACCGAAGTGATTGATGCAGTCGAAACCGCCTTGCGTTCAGAACCGATTGCACATGTCGCGGAGGAACCTCTCATAAATTGCATCGCCTACGAGTTCAAAGACTCTTACATACATTATGCGGTACGTTATTGGCTGACGGATCTAGCAGTGGATGACCCGACCAATTCGGTCATTCGGACTCGCATTTACTCCGCGCTCAAGCGAGCAAACATTACGCTTTCAATCCCCGCTCAGGCAGTATTTCTTTCGGAGGACGATGTCCGACACCGTCAGGAAAGACTCGAAAGAGAGATCGCACATCGCATGGAGGTGCTTAAAAAAGTCGAACTATTTAACAGCTTGACCGAAGCAGAATGTCGGGAGCTCGGAGAGCATCTGAGCGTTGCTCCATTTGTTCGCGGCGAAGCGATGACCCGGCAGGGCGCAGAAGCACATTGGCTTTACGTTATCACCAAAGGCGCCGGCGAAGTCCGGGTTTCGGTTGACGGAACCGGATTGAGCAAACAAATTGCAACTCTCATGAGCGGTGATTTTTTTGGCGAGATGGCCATGATGACCGGTGCCAAACGATCCGCCACAGTTATTGCTTCAACACATACAGAATGCTATCGGATTGACAAAGAGTCTTTTCAAAATATTATCCGCCGCCGTCCCGAAATAGCTGAAGACATCTCTCTGGTTCTGGCCAATCGCCGTGTTTTGCTCGACGCTGCTCGCGAAGGGTTAAACGAAGCCGCCGCCCGACAACGCCTCAAAAGCACTCAGGGCGACCTCCTGAAACGAATTCGCGACTTCTTTTCGATCTAAGCCGCATCGGCATACCTTTACAAGTATTATTTGACCCCGAATCGGTTAGTTCGGGCAAATTCTGCATATTTTGGAAAAAGATTTTTGACATGCTCGGCCGGCGTAAAATCCTCATCCACAAAAAACAACGAAGCAATTACGCTGGTAATCGCATTTGAATTAAAAAAATCACGCCCGTTTTCGTTTAGATATTTTAGATAAAGGTTCAAGCCTTTATCTACCAGAACATCTAATTCGGCTAATTTTTCTAATTTATTTTCAATCAACGGGTTCAGGAAAAAAGGAACATCAATGACCCGCGTGCCGCTCGGCAAATCGGGAAATTTCCATTGGGCATAGCGCACAAAACTGTCCAAATTAAGCTCATTTTCCAAAAATTGCTGAGAGGAAATTTTAGATTCTTCGATGTCGGTTAAATATGCTTCTCTTTCGGACCTAATACGCTTAAATTCTTCGTCAGCGGATTCAAAATTTCCGGCTAAAAGGTTTAGTTTTTTTCGTAAAAACGATGGAATATTTGATTCATTTTTATAAACCAGGTGATGGTCAATGATCGCCCAGGCATCCTGCAAAACGGTGCGAATCTGAATTTCACAGACCAAATCTTTTAAGTCATCATATCTCGCGCCCGAAGACGTTTTGCCCAATTTGACCACAAAATGAATCGCGCCATACCCGAATTCATCGGTTCTTTTATTGGTCAATTTGTCTATTTTTTCCACAATTTCAAAATGTTCGGCGATCACTCTTTCAACTCGCTGCAAATCGTCAACATACAGACAAACGACCCTCACGCCGGCAAAATCAGTCATTTCTTCAATCGGATTTTGATAACTCTTGCGTTGTATTTTTTCTAAAAAACTATTGAGAGTTTTAGCCCGATGGGTGATGGTCGAAAACTCTATCTGAGAATCATTGAGATGACGATTTAAGATATAGGCGACTTCGGCGCAGAGTTTTTTATAATCGGATCTTTGGTCGAGGAATCGCTTGATGATTTCGGGCCTTTTGAGCCACATCGCATCAATTTCAAAACCAATCTCAGACTGATTAGAATTGTTTTCGGTCATAATTATCAATCATCATTAGCTCCAAATTTTGGATCTACCGAGTCTATGGTATCTCGGGTAGCTCTTTGGTGTTCCCGCGTTCGAGTTTGCCAAAGGGCGAGGTTGTCAGCCAGGTTGGCATCTTTTCGCCATTAGCCACCCGCAGTCCCATAATTCCCATCACTTCTGCCACAGTTTCGGCACCTTCCCAGACCCAGTTCGGCTGAATAATATCGCCGGGTTGGTGATAATTGGTTTTCTCCCACGCCTTCATCCGTTTCATGGCATCTTGAATATCGCCCTCCGGCGCCCCCATCAGCATTAATGAAGGCACACCGCGTTCGACAAATGAATAATGGTCAGATCTGGTGAAAATTTTCTCATCCGGGACTGGGTCCGGGACGACTTTAATTCCCATCGTGCCGGAAACATCTTCGAGCATGGCTCCCAGGTTTGAATGTTCGGCGCCATATCCAACCATTGTCTTAACCGGACCGTAAACCTCTGTCCCAACGCCGTCAAGATTTAAGTTTGCAGCAATTTTCTTGATCTCCCAGGTCGGCTTTTTGGCCCAGTATTTCGAGCCGTAAAGTCCGTATTCTTCGCCGGTGACGGCAATGAAGATCATTGATCGCCTGGGTTTTGTTTCCGTCCTGGAAAAGGCCTCAGCCACCGCCAGCATTTCCGACGTGCCGAGTGCGTTATCTGCCGCCCCGGCATAGATTTTACCGTTTTCGATCCCGTAAGCATCGTAATGTGCTGAAAACAATACGGCTTCCGCTTTTAAGGCGGGGTCTGAGCCTTCCAGATAGCCGACCACATTATTTGAAAAGCCTTTGGTCGTTTTGTATTTAGAGACAATTTTAGCTTTTTCTTTGAGCTTAATCGGCTTGAAGGAGTTTTGTTCCGCCTGTGCCAACGCATCATTGAGCGTTACGCCCGATTTAGCAAAAAGTTTTTCGGCTGCCTTTGAACCGACATAAACGAGCGGCGGAACAAATGGTGGATAACCTTCTTCGTCTGGCGTCGTAATTTGGCGCCGGACAAAATAACTGATGGCTTCATCAGGTGGATGATCTTCGCGTCCGTGCCCGATGAAAACAATTGCGGCAACTCCTCTTTGAATCAAATTTCTAAAAAAGAGTGACGAGGCTTTTTGTTCATCCCACGCTTTTTTAGGAATATTAGAGGGTGGACCTTCCAGCATCACCACGACTTTTCCCGCAACCTCAACTCCGGATAAATCATCACGTTTGATCGAGGCAGCCTGAATTCCGTAAGCAATAAAAATCATTTCCCCGCTGACATTTTTATTGCCGTTGTTCATCGGCAAAAAACCGTAGTCGGTTCCCGTCGCCAGAGGCTCATCACCAATTGTGAGCGAAGTTTCAGGCAGAGAAACAGTTTCTCTAAACTCTACTTTTTGCAAATAAGAATCTTTATCGCCAAGCGGTTTTAAGCCAAGTTGTCTGAACCGTTCGGCAATCCAGTTAGCCGCTCGGTCACCTCCGGACTGCATTGTTCCGCGTCCTTCCATCTCATTGGCAGTAAGTGCGGTAGTAGCTTCTTTGATCGTCTGAATAGTGATTTTTTCTGCTAAAGA